>JBFGKX010000018.1:0-24453 GCA_041576455.1 Paenisporosarcina sp.
AAAATCAGATCTTAATCGATCCAATTTGTGTTGTTCCGTCATGTCTCTTAGTACAGCTACCGCTCCTCGAATAGAATCTCCACTGTATAAAGGACTAATCGAAATTGCATAATAACTACCTTCCATTTCAAGTTCTTCATTTATTTCTTCTTCTAAATGAAGAACATGATCGAGCATATGATCCATTTCACTAGGAATTGGTTGGCCGTTGCTTGCCCCAATCCGATAAAACCATTTTTGTAATAATTTTTCAGCTTGAGGATTGCTAAGTAAAATTGTATGATCTCGATTGAATGTAATCACTGCATCTGTCATTGAGGTTAATATACTTGATAATTGCTCTTTTTCCTGGTTGATAACTTCTAAGTGATGTTTTAATTGCCTCCCCATTTGGTTAAAAGCAGTAGCCAACTGGCCAATTTCATCATTTTGCATAGAAGGTAACTTCGAGTCAAAATTCCCTTTTGATAATTCAAAAGCAATTTCTCGCATCTTACGAAGTGGAGAAGTTATCCGGGTTGATAAGAAAAAGGCAAAAAACGTTGTGAGCATAAATGCAATAAATGCAGAAAGAAATACAATGTTTGTCGTTTCTTTAGTCGTTTCATGAATAACGTTTAAACTTTGATAGATAAAAACTGCTCCATGAACTTCATTTTCTACATTTAGAGGAGATGCTAAAACGATAAACGACTCCATTTGATTCACATTTTCCAAAGATGGTAGAATCATTTCTTTTAAAATCGGTTCAGTCGAATTGAAAACTTTCCCTAGCGTCGCATCACTCAAAATTTGTTGTTTAATTTTTTTTTCGTTTTCACCTTCATGAAGGGATAAAGAAACTTTTCGGGGTTCTTTAACAATAAGTGCATTTGTTTCTGGACCTAAAATGTCGGAAATGATGTAAAGAGAGGCATCAAAATTTTCTTGATCGCTCACAATACGAGCAATAGTACTAGCTTCTTTTCGTAATTGCGCTTCAGCATTTTGACTATGATAATTTCCTAAAAACTCAAGCATTAAAATTGTTATAATAAACAAAATAAATGAAACGAGAAGCAAAATGGTTACCCATAGCTTCCCGACGACACTGTTCCATATTCTATTCATTCACAACCTCAAATTTGTATCCTACACCCCAAACCGTTACAATCATTTTTGCCGCTTTTTCAGATACTCGATTTAATTTTTCTCGCAATCTTTTCACATGTGTATCAACGGTACGTAAATCTCCAAAGAAATCATAATGCCACACTTCTTTTAATAACTGTTCACGGTCAAATACTTTATCTGGCGCTTTCGCTAAAAAGTAAAGAAGTTCATATTCCTTAGGCGTTAAATTAACTTCTGCACCATCTGCTGTAACTCGATGCGCGTCATGATCAATTGTTAGATGTGGAAATACTACTAAATCTTTAGACACTGTTGATGTAGATATGGGTGATATAGTCACTGTACGACGTAAAACAGCTTTAACTCGCAAAATAACTTCGCGCGGACTGAATGGTTTTACAATATAATCATCTGCTCCTAATTCAAAACCTTGAACACGATCAGCTTCTTCTCCTTTTGCCGTTAATAAAAGAATCGGCGTTGCTTTTTGTTCTCGCAGCTCTGCGATGACTTCTAAGCCATTTTTTTCTGGCATCATCACATCTAATAGGATACAGTTATAATCTTTTTCAACGGCCATTTCTAGAGCAATGGTTCCATTTTCAGCTTCATCTACTTCATAGCCTTCTCGCTCCAGATACATTTTTAATAAGCGCCGAATACGCTCCTCGTCATCTACAACTAAAACAGCAATCTGTTCTGACATTGTGATTACCCCCTTTATAAAATCTCTACTATTAATTGTACAGTTACACATTCTAAAATGGAAGAAAAGCCCTTCCCTCAGAAGGAAAAGGCTTTTGTATTAAGCATAAGAATGTAACCCTGCAATAATTAAATTAACAGCAATTAAATTAAACATGATAATGATAAAGCCAATCACCGCTAACCATGCTGATTTTTCCCCATGCCATCCTCTCGACAATCGAAGGTGTAGAAAAGCTGCATAGAATAACCACGTAATAAGGGCCCAGACTTCTTTTGGATCCCATCCCCAAAATCTTGACCATGCTTCTTGGGCCCATATCATTGCAAATATAAGTGCTCCTAGTGTAAACACTGGAAAGCCTATAGAAACGGCTCGATACCCAATTTCATCCATTAATTGCAAATTGGCTTTCCTAGTAAATGGTTGTAAAAATGCTGATAGTGATTTTCGTAAGATTAGACGGAGTAACCCGTATATAATCGTTCCGAAAATTAGCGACCAAGTAACTGTCGTCAATTTTTTGGCATTTACAATTGCTGGAGTCTCGACTAGTGGAATCATTTTATCAGAAGATAACACTTTATATTCATTCATCCCAAAAATTGCTGGTGCATTATACGTAATTTCTTTCGCTTTTTGTTCTTTGTCAACATAGCTGAAAGTCGCTTCGTAGTCCATTACTTTATAGGTGGTCGTAGAAGCAACAAATCCAACTGTTAGAACTAGCGTATACATGACAATTTCTAACCAAAAACGCTGTTTTGATTTTTTAGTTAGATCAACATTTTTTAATAAATAAATTAATCCTGCTACCGCACTAATGGCTAGAATAGACTCCCCTAATGCAGCAGTAATTACATGAATCGTTAACCAATAACTTTTTAAAGCTGGGATTAACGGGGTAATTTCACGTGGAAACATACTTGCGTAAGCAATAATAATAATTGCCATTGGCAATGCAAATAAACCTATTAAAGGTGTTTTGTAAATGAAATAGATGAGAATGAATGACCCCACTAACATCATTCCAAAAGCTGTGGTAAATTCAAACAAATTACTAACAGGAGCATGCCCCGCAGCAATCCAGCGTGTAATAAAATAAGCTAAGTTTGAAATAAATCCGGCTACCGTTATAACAATTCCAATTCGTCCCCATTTTTTTTCAAATTTAGACGTTTCTGTTTTAGAACCCCTAACAGCACCACCGAAGAAGAATGTGGCGATTAAATAACAAATAAACGCAATAAATAATAAGTTTCCACTAATCGAAACAAGTGTCATGACGATTTCTCACCATCCTTCTTAAACTCTTCAGATTCTAAATCATGTTGATCGATATATTGAGGCAGATGCGCAACTTCAGTCACAATATCTAACTCTTTTTTTACACCGAACCAGTTTTTATTCGTATGTGCTGCAACGATTAATCGCCCATCATTTGTTTTATGAAGCCATATTCGACGATGATTCCAATAAGAACCTTGAGCAACCCCAATCATAAAGATAAGCCCGCCTATAGCTAAAACCCATAATGATTCATCTTTGCGAATTGTTAACCCTGAGACATCTCGAGTTTCAACATTTTGGAATTCTAATTTATACGCATTTACGCCTAATGGTTCCACTGTTTGCTTAATTGCTACAAAACTAGTTTCCCCCTCAGGTGTATTAGGTGTATACATCTTCACCAAAAATGCAGGGTTATTTGGAACAGGAGATTTAGTTTGAGGTTCACCATTCTCAAACCCAGAGAAATCTGGGTAATATCCTTTTAACTCAACTGATGAGCCATTTCCTAAGTCATATAAAGGTTCTGGATTCACTAGATCAATTGCTAATGCGCCTAATGTTTCTCCAGTAGATTTATTTGAAAGATTAAAATGCATGGTTTTCAGTTCATTTAAACGAAAATCCATTTGAAACACAGAATACCCATCAAATTTAAGTGGTTTATTCACTTGAATCGATGACTCTTTTACTTGCTGTAAATTATCTATTTGTCCGGGTAATGCATTTTCTTGATTTTTGAATAAAACAACATTTGTTTGATAATTAGAGACGATAGTCCCAACTCGGTCTATCGCTTCGCTAAATACTTCATTACTTTGATTATTCTCATAGGTTTCGAGGATGAACTCTTTACTTTCCAAATAATAACCCGGTGCTTCTGGTATCGCACGAGTTTCTCCTTCACGAATCCACATCGTTTCATCCACATAAAACCCTGGTAGTGCGCGAAGCATTACTCCAAACAAGAAAATAATTAACCCTATATGGTTAACATAAGGACCCCATCTAGAAAAACGGCCCTTTTCTGCTAAGAGTGCTCCGTCTTCTCTTTTCACCTTATAACGGAGTTCTTTCAACTTGCGCTCACTAATGTTAAACGAATCTTCACCAAGTATATCCTCACCAGTAGCAAAAATTCGTTGACGTTTCATAAAGCTTTCATGTCTTTTTATTCTTTGTTTTTTTAATGATTTATATAAGGGAATTACTCGATCTAAACTAGCAATAACTAGAGAAATTCCTAACATTCCTATTAATGTCTGAAACCACCACGAACCAAATAAATCAGACAAGCCTAAATCATTATAAATTTTACCGAATGTCCCGTACACTCTTTCGTAATAGGCAGCAATATCTGCCTCTGTAGTCGCTGGAACATATAAAACTTGAGGAAGTATTGTCCCAATTGCAGCTGCTACAATAATCATTAAGATAATTGTGATGCCTACTTTTACACTTGAAAAAAAGTTCCAAATCTTATCAATAATTGTTTTATTATACGTTTGAGAACGCCGAGCAGATCCTTCATAACGCATGTCCACCAATTTACTATTTTCTGCTTCTTCCGTGAGAGGCCTACCACAGTTCCCACATAACACTGTTCCTTCTGGATTTTCATGCCCACAAGCACAAATGATGTTGTTCATATGATTGACTCCTTATTTAGGGCGTATCTGCTCCATAAATTGTGAGATGTCTTTTTCTGTCATTCCACCGCGTACAATTTGTTCGATTTTTCCTTCTTGATTAATTAATAATGTCGTGGGAAGTGGATCTATATTGTATGCTTCCATGACACTTTTCGTTTTATCAATGACAATCGGAAAATCTAATCCATACTGTTTCGCAAATCGGTTTACTTCGAAATCAGACTGCGCGATGTTAACAGCTAAAATTTGTACACCTTGTTCTTTATACACTTCATATTGTCGATTCATTGCAGGCATCTCTTTTGCACATGGTTTGCACCATGTTCCCCAAAAATTGATAAAGACCCCTTGGCCTTGATAGTCTGACAAACGATGTTGCTCCCCATTTAAATCTACCAACGTAAAGTCTGGTGCTTGATCTCCAATACCCAAAACCTCAATTTTATCTTTCGTGGCATTGGTAAAAATGGTGTACACGATTGCAAACACTAAAACAATTAAAATAAAAGTCCTCATAAAAAAACGGTTTCGCTTCGTCTGAGCCATTTCTTCGACCTCCTACATGACGAAATCATATTATCATTATATCAAAGAAATGCGGTTGATTAGACCGCATTTTTGAAGGGTTTGTGAACGTTCCACAATTAAGATTAAGATCCGATTTTACCTGTTTCAGCCATCACACGTAATAATTTTATTTCATGGGAAGTCAATTCGCGTGATTCACCTGCGTTTAATCCATGAAGTGTTAAAAAAGCAAATCTTTCACGTTTTAACTTTTGTACTGGGAAGCCAATTGCATCAAACATACGTCGAACTTGGCGATTTTTCCCTTCATGAATGGTTATTTCTACAATTGATTTATTTAATTTTTGTTCCGAAGATAATAATTTAACGCGAGCTGGCGCAGTTTTCCCATCTTCTAAAACGATTCCTCGCTCAAGAGGACGAAGTTGTTCTTTTGTAGGAACCCCTTTTAAACGCGCAACATAGGTTTTATCAATTTTAAATTTAGGATGTGTTAACTTATAAGAGAAATCTCCATCATTTGTCATAATTAATAAACCAGATGTTTCATAATCTAAACGACCGACAGGAAATAGTCGTTCTTGAATATGTGGAAATAAATCGGCGACCGTTTGACGTCCTTTATCATCTGTTACCGCTGAAATAATGCCTCTAGGTTTATATAATAAATGGTATACTTTTTGTTCTTTCTCTAACTTTACTCCATCTACTTCTACAGTATCTGAAGCGGATACTTTAGTTCCTAATTCTTTAACAACTTGTCCATTTACTTTTACTTTACCTTCTAGGATTAACTGCTCTGACTTTCTTCTTGACGCTACCCCAGCATGTGCTAACATTTTTTGTAATCTTTCCATACTTTCACCTCATCGTCGATTCCTATACTCTGTCAAAAATTATGTCACACTTTCGCTCAAAATAAAAGAAGACCGCTTAGTTAATAAGCAGTCTTCGTCATTCATTCCGCTCAATATACACTTTTTTAGTGAGTATGGTCCTACCATTTATTTGCACTTCCCATCTTGCAATGTTTTGCAAGGGTTTTGATCGATTTAAAACCACTACATGAGAAACCTTTTCATTTTTCTTTTTTAATACATATACTGGATGTTCTGATTTTATGACTAAATCTCCAGGCAAATCATATAAGCCTTTTTTAATGACCTGAACTCTATCATATTGCGTAAACGCGTTCTGTGCAAGTTGCATATGCATTTGCCAATCATTCGATTGATTTAACGTCACAATGATGACTTCTTCATCCCCATCTTTAAAATAGGTGGCAAGTGTTCTACCCGCCATTTTCGTAAACCCCGTCTTTCCTGCAATCGCAGAAGTCTTGAGTCGAACAAGTTTGTGCTTATTTTCCCAACTAAATCCATCTTGGGTATAATGAGAAGCTGTTAAAATAGGTCTTAATTCTTTCACATCCATCGCAAATTTCAGCATTAAAGCTGTTTCATAAGCGGTAGACAAGTGCTTTTGATCATGAAGTCCAGATGGGTTTAAGAACTTTGTATCTTTTAATCCTAAAAACATCGCATGTTCATTCATGAGCTTCACAAATCCTTCATGAGACCCACCAACATGTTCTGCCAAAGCCATTGCAGCATCATTTCCCGACCTTAACATTAAGCCATATAATAGTACTTCAACAGGTACCTCTGATCCACCTTTCAAATAAATTGAGGACCCTTCTTGTGAGGCAGCATGAGAGCTGATTTGAACATTTCCTTTAATATCGACTTCTTTGGCTACTACAAGTGCCGTCCAAATCTTAGTAAGGCTTGCAATTGGTAGCTGTTGATTTTCTCCGCTTCCAGCAAGCAATCGACCAGTTTTTGCATCAATGACCGCATATGAAGAACCTTTAGCCTGTGAGAAGTGAGGAAATGATATTGCCAGCAAAAGAATGACTACCATTAAAATAAGTTGTTTTCGCAAACATGAACACCTTTCGTTTGTTATTCTGCTTGTTCTCCAAAAGCTTCCTGGAATTTCGTCATAAACAAATCAGTTTGTTCGTCATCTTCTGACGTTTGAGATTCCGGTAATGGTGGCAATTCAAGTACATCATTTAAGCCGAAAACATTTAAAAATTCTTTAGTAGTTCCATATAAAATAGCACGTCCTGTACCTTCTGCTCGCCCAACTTCTTGGATTAACCCTTTAATGCTTAAAGTATGTATTGGCCTTTCGCTTTTGACGCCACGTAAATCTTCTATTTCAATTCTTGTTATAGGTTGTTTGTATGCGACTATTGCTAAAACTTCGAGAGAAGCTTGCGAAAGTGGCTGATTAGTTGGACTTTCAACTAGACGCTGAATCGTATTCGCATTTTGCTTTTTAGAAATCAATTGATAGGTCCCTGCTAATTCTTTCAACTCAATACCACGGGTTGTTGAATTGAGGTATTCAGCTTGCAATTTCGTTAACGCATCTGTCACTTCTAAAGAAGTCGCATTCGTTAATGCTTCAATTTGTTTAAGCGATAACCCTTCATCTCCAGTTACGAAAAGAAGACTTTCAATTTTACTTATCAATAGGCTCATCTGATTCATCCTCCCATCGATCATTTAAAAGTTTAACGGTTAAATCATCAAAATTCCGATGTTGTTCTACTAAGACCATTTGCCTCTTCATTAACTCAAGTATTGATAAAAAAGTGACAACTAAAGTCGGCTTATCATCTGAAGGAAACAACTCTGAAAATGCACAACTGCCACCTCTAGACTTTAGCGTTTGAAAAACTGTTTTCATTTGGTCTTTGATTGACCGCTCTTGTCGAGTGATTTTTGTACTTAATGGCGCTTTTAACTGCTTCCTTCGTATCATCTTTTGAAAAGCACCCAACATATCATAGACATTAAAAGTCTCGTCAAATGCTGTGAGTTGTTTTGTTGTTTGATAGTCTGTTAAATCACTCGGTGCTCTTGTAAATACTTGCGCACGGAGTTCCTCCAACTGTTGTAAGTTTTCTGCCGCTTCTTTAAACTTTCTGTATTCGATAAGTCGTGAGACTAATTCTTCTCTCGGGTCATTCATATCTACAGCCAGTTCATCATCATCGAACTCTCCTTCGTGAATAGGGAGAAGCAGCTTACTCTTTATCGCCAGCAAAGATGCGGCCATCACTAAGTATTCACTTGCTTTATTTAATTCTAAAACTTGCATTGCCCGTATATGTTCCATGTACTGTAAAGTTAAGTCAGCCATTGGGATATCATATATATCAATTTCCAAACGATTGATTAAGTGCAATAATAAATCGAGAGGACCTTCAAAAGCGTCCAATTTTACTTCGTAAGACATATTAAAATCACCCGATCAAATAGATTCAAACTTTAGTATAGAGGAAGTGTGATCAGAATGCATCCGTTGTTTCACCCACTTTTCATGCAATTTATCATGTATTTCAACGAACATGAAGATTTCTTTGAATGTCATGAAGTTTTAGAAGAATATTGGAAAGAAATTGCACCGAAAGATAAAACCCATCCTCTGACTGCCTGGATATTACTTGCAACTGGGATGTACCATTGGAGAAGAGGGAATTATCGTGGGGCATCTCGTTCCTTACAGAAATCACGTGAGCGTTTTAAGATAAATATAACTAGTGATTTTTATGAAGGAATTGACTTATTATCAGTATTAGATTCTCTCAATCAATCAATTGATGTAGTTCATCTAGAGACGGGCTTTGAGTCATTTAAGATCCCCGTCACTTCTGCTGAATTAAATGTGGCGATTAACCAACAACCACAATTAATTGCCCTAACAGGTGAGCAGCTTATAAACAAACATATGCTTCGCGATCGCTCGGATATACTTAAAGCACGTGAAGAAAAAAGAAGGAGCAGACATTAATCGTCTGTTCCTCCTTGTTGTATTAAGCATTTATCTAAAAATGATTTTGTTGATTCTGCAGCATTTATTTCTGTACATGGGAGGAAATTTTGAACTTTTGACACCAGTTCTTTCCCAATTCCTTCTCCTCGATGAGACGGATTAACAGTAATATGATGTACCAGACACATTTCCTCAGATATTTCTACCCCAATTAAACCCACAAAGTCCTCTTCTTTTTTCCACATAAACAAATGCCAATTAGGATTGTTTTCGTAGTTATGAATGGTTTCTTGTAATTTTTTTAAGTCTTTTTCTTGTGGCATAAAAGATAGTAAACCCATCGCAATTTTTTCACAATTTTTTTTATATCTTACTAACATAATTATATCCCTCTTTTTTGTTTCCGCTTATGCACCATTGACTATCCTACATCATTTGCTATAAAACTTCAACTAAAGACCTAATATCTTACATTTTATAAGTCGGGTGCTAAAAAAATCCAGTACAAAACTCCCCATATAACGCCCATGATTAATATAAATAGGAATAGTTTAATGTTGTTGCTCCTCATGATTTCTCACCGGATTTTTCATCTTCTAAAAAACAATCCAACTTGACAAGATCTTCATAAGTTTCTCGTTTTATTACAATTCGATGTTGGCCATCTTCAACAAACACAACAGCTGGTCGTGGAAGGCGGTTATAATTGCTTGCCATAGAATATCCATATGCACCCGTACAAAAAACAGCTAGGGTATCCCCTGCTTCAACTGATGGCAGAGAAATTTCTTCAATTAATTTATCGCCAGACTCACAACATTTTCCTGCAACTGTATATGTTTTCATAGAATTGTTGTTCATTTTATTTGCAACGACTGCATCATACTTGGCTTGGTACAAAGCTGGACGAATATTATCAGACATTCCACCATCAACCGCTAAATAGTTTCTAACTCCCGGAACTTCTTTTTGAGAACCAATTGTATACAAAGTTGTTCCTGCATCCCCAACCAGAGAACGTCCAGGTTCAATCCAAATTTCTGGCATAGGGTAATGATTTTGATTAATTTCTGATTGAATTGATTTTATCATATCTTCAACATAAATCGAAGGTCGAAGTGGTTTGTCCTCTTCGGTATAACGAATACCAAAACCGCCACCTAAATTTAATACTGGACATATAAAATCAAATTGTGTTTTCCATTCAAGCATTTTACTAATTAATTTTTTCGCAGCTAATGAAAATGCAGCAGTATCAAAAATTTGGGAACCTATGTGACAATGCATGCCTAACATTTGAATGTACTTATAATCTTTAACAGCTTGGAAAGCTTGATCTGCCTGTCCATTATTTAAATCGAAGCCAAATTTCGAATCCGCCTGTCCTGTTGTAATGTAGTCATGAGTGTGAGCTTCAATCCCAGGTGTTACTCGTAATAATATGTTCACTTGTTTGTTATGAAGTGATGCCAGTCTTTTCAGCTGATCAATCTCATAGAAATTGTCAACAACAAAACATCCAATTGCCGCTTCAATGGCAAATATTATTTCTTCATCACTCTTGTTATTCCCATGAAAGTGTATCCGATCCACTGGGAATCCTGCACGAATTGCTGTATATAGTTCACCACCAGAAACGACATCTAAGGATAAACCTTCTTTCGCAGCCAGTTGGTACATCGCAATACTCGAGAAAGCTTTACTCGCATAAGCTACTTGAGCTTTTACGCCCGCTCCTTCAAACGTTTGAATGAATGCTTTCGCGCGTTCTTTAATCAAAGCGGTATCATATACAAATAAGGGAGTTCCATACTTTTCTGCTAAAGTAAGTGCGGAAGTCCCCCCTATTGTTAAATGACCTTGTTCATTCACTGACTGTGTTCCAAATAAATGCATTTTCATCTCTCCTAAAGAGTTCTCAATATACGAACTTTACCATAGGAAAATACAGTGAGCAATGAACAAGTTATGAACGTTTTCGATTTGGTGAGTGCACAATAAATGGACGTAATGCACCCTTTGAGGAAGGATATCGAATCAGTACCCTTGCTAAAGCTTTTGGGAACAACGGGACTAAAGGCCATAAATACGGGACTCCCATTGGCTTGATAGACACTAAATACATAAATAAGAAGAAGAAACCGATGAAGAAACCATTAGCACCAAACGCCACAGTGGCAAAGAGGAGTATGTTTCTGAAAATCTTTGCGGCTACACTTAATTCATACGATGGAATTGCAAAGGTGAGAATGGCAGATACCGCTGTATAAAGTACGACTTCTGGGATAAATAAACCCACATCAATTGCAATTTGCCCAATAATAATGGCGGCAACTAACCCCATAGCGGTAGAAAGAGGAGTGGGTGTATGAATGGCGGCTAGCCTTAAAAAGTCAAGTCCAACATCCGCAATGACAATTTGCAAAAAAATCGGGACTTCTCCAGTTTCTTTTGGCCCAATAAAAGATATCGCCTCTGGGACATGTCCTGTTTCTTTTACAAGTAAATACCAAAAAGGCAAAAGAATTAAACTTACTAAAAACCCTATAAAGCGCAGCAGACGTACAAATGTTCCAATTAAAGGTGCTTGACGATATTCTTCCGCATGCTGTAAATGGTGAAACATGGTGGTGGGAACTAGCATCACTGAAGGAGATGTATCGACGATAATGGCGATATGTCCTTCTAATAGATGCGCTGCACATGTATCTGCACGTTCCGTGTATCGAACGAAGGGTACAGGATGGAATTTTTGTTTAAAAATCCACTCTTCTAATGATTTATCAGTCATTGTTAAACCATCATGATGAATTTTTTTCATACGCGTCCGAATATAGTCGATATGATCCTCATTTGCTACGCCTTTTATAAAAGCAATAACCGTATCAGTTTGTCCTCGAGTTGATATTTTGGTTAATTCAAAGCGAAGTGAGACGTCACGAATTCTTCTTCTAATTAGGGCAGTGTTTTGTAAAATATTTTCAGTGAATCCATCTCGTGACCCTCTGATAACTTTCTCATTATCAGGTTCTTCGGGTTGTCTACCAGGATAGGAACGAACATCAATTGTAAATACAAACCCACCCGATGTGACAATGCCTAGCTGTCCGCTTAATACAGCTGACAGCCAGGCGTCTTTAGAATCATAAAGTGTCACTGAATGATACGGGAAATAGCGGTTCATTGCTTCAATTTCATCAATCTCTGCTTTTCGTTTTTCTAGGGCTTGCGTGTTTTGTGTCAATGTTAAAATTTGAGTTAGCGTAGTAGAATCAATTAACCCATTCATATAAACAAATAAGGTTGGGATTGACCATATGTGTGCATGCTTGACGCCAACATCAAAGCTCTCACCTTTTCCAAACTGTGAATAGACAAAGGATTCAGCATCATGAGTATTGGTAAACAGCGATTTTTTTATTGTGATCCATCCTTTAATGTTGTTTGTTTTGGCAACATCCAACTTTTTAGTTGCTTAAGTATTTTCTTCTCAAGCCTTGAGACTTGTACTTGAGAGATGCCAAGTCTATCTGCAATATCACTTTGCGTACAATCTAAGTAATAGCGCAAATAGATGATCATTTGTTCCCGTTTACCTAGTTTAGAAATAATATCGCGTAATGGAACATGATCAAACGATCGCTCAGAGCGTTCGTCACGTAACTGATCCATCAGTGTTAACGCATCTCCTTCACTTTCAAACAATTGTTCATGTAGGGATGCTGGATCTCTTAATGCATCACTTGCCAATACGACTTCATCCATTGTGACATCAAGCGTCATGGCTAGTTCGGATAATGATGGTTGACGTTCATGTTGACGGATAAATTCATCGGTAGCATGACGGATTTTAAAACTTAACTCTCGAATGGATCGACTTACTTTTACCATGCCATCATCTCGTAGAAATCTTTGAATTTCTCCAATAATCATTGGTACAGCATATGTTGAGAACTTTACTTCATAGGATAAATCAAATTTATCTACAGACTTCATTAATCCGATACATCCGATTTGAAATAAATCTTCTAAATCCGCTCCCCGTGAAGCGAACCGTTGGACGATCGACCAGACAAGACGAGTGTTTCCTTCAATCATCGTTTGTCTCGCAATTTTGTCTCCTTGTTGAGACAAAAAGATTAATTCTCTCATCTTTTCTTGTGTCAACAACACGGGTTGTTGTCCAATAGGCGTCGTCATCGTTCACCTAACACTAAATTAGATTGAATGGGTAAAAATTCTTTTGAAAAGGTAATCGAAGTTCCTTTCTGAGGCTCTGACCATACTGACAAATGATCTGAAAAACTTTCCATAATGGTAAAGCCCATCCCAGAACGTTCTCTTTCTGGTTTTGAAGTATAAAGAGGTTCCATCGCCTGCTCGACGTTTGGAATACCTCTCCCTTCATCACTAATTGTCATTGTTATTGTTTGTCCGTTTCGTTTCGCACGAATTGTTACGATGCCTTCGCCATCCTCTTCATATCCATGAATAATAGCGTTTGTAACTGCTTCTGAAACGATTGTTTTAAACTCAGCTAACTCATCAATGGTTGGGTCTAGAGAAGAAATAAAACTCGTCATTACCATTCGTGCTAATCCCTCATTTTCACTAATGGCAATAAACGAAAGTGTCATTTCATTGTCCATTGAAAATACCCCCTAACTCTGCAATTGTTTCTTCTTCTGTTGTCGGCCACACATAAGAACCTAAGCCAGAATATTGAAAGATTTTTTTCATTGTTTCAGAAGGATGTAGAATAACTGTTTGTCCATTAGATGGAACAAAATCTCTCATTCTGCCTAAAATGAGTCCAATTCCTGCACTGTCCATAAAGTGCAATTCTTTTAAATTCCATATAATGGCCCTAAGAGTTCCTCTGTATAAAGATTGTGAAATTTCATCACGAATCAATTGTGTTGCATGATGGTCTAGCTCGCCTCTTAAACGAATAATAGCAATCCCGTCTTCGACAAATAGTAGTTGATGTTTCATTAAGTACCTCCTCCTTTCTGTGACTATTCGAGGTGAGCTACTTTAATTCCTTGTCATTGACAATTAAAGGTAAAACATCTTATTTATCGACACAATATGCTACATACTATTCACCATTAGTATGGAAAATCTTTCATCCCTTTAAACATTAAATACATAAAAAAAAGCAATCTCCGATGAAGAGATTGCTTTGAATCTAATTTATTCTGTAATGATTTCTTGGATTAATTTTGGTGCAGTAATTGGTCCATCTGCAAACTCGATATGTTTGTACAATATTGCTAATACTTGATCAACATTATTTGTATTCGCGTAAATCGTTGCGAGAGACTCGCCCTCTTTCACTATGTCCCCCACTTTTTTATGAAGAACAATTCCTACAGACAAATCAATCTCTGATTCTTTTGTCGCTCGGCCAGCTCCGAGGAGCATTGCTGCAGTACCGACTTCATCCGCTTCAATAAAGGATACATATCCACTTTTTTGTGCTGGTACTTCAAAGGTGAATTCAGCTTTTGGCAATAATTCAGGCGAGTCTACCACTGCTGGATCCCCACCTTGCCCCTGAATAAAATCTTTCAATATTTTAAGTGCTGAGCCATTATCAATAACTTCAAGCAGCATTGCTCTCGCTTCATCTAAATCTTTTGCTTTACCTCCAACAACGACCATCTGACTTCCAAGAACTAAACAAAGTTCTGTTAAGTCTTCTGGTCCTTTGCCACGTAGTGTATCAATGGCTTCTTTTACTTCTAATGCGTTACCAATTGCAAATCCAAGTGGTTGGCTCATATCTGAAATGATGGCCATCGTATGACGACCTACATTGTTGCCAATTTGGACCATTGCTTTGGCAAGAGCACGAGCATCTTCAGCTGTTTTCATAAATGCGCCTTCGCCTGTTTTTACATCTAATACAATTGCATCAGCACCAGCAGCAATTTTTTTACTCATGATCGAACTTGCGATTAACGGGATGCTATTAACGGTTCCAGTAACGTCACGAAGTGCATATAACTTTTTATCAGCAGGAGTTAAGTTTCCACTTTGGCCAATTACCGCTAACTTCATTTCATTCACTTGTTTAATAAATTCATCGGTAGTTAATTCAACATGAAATCCTTCAATTGCTTCTAATTTATCAATGGTTCCACCCGTATGCCCTAATCCTCGACCACTCATCTTCGCAACTGGAACTCCACAAGCAGCTACTAAAGGTCCAAGAACAAGTGTAGTGGTATCACCCACACCTCCGGTTGAATGCTTATCGACTTTGATTCCTTCTATTTCAGATAGATCAATTTGATCGCCAGATTCAACCATAGCAAGCGTTAAGTCTGCACGTTCTCGATCGGTCATATCTTGAAAATAAATGGCCATTAATAAAGCACTTACTTGATAATCTGGGATGCTTCCATTTGTATATTCGTTAATGAAAAATTTGATTTCTTCTGTTGTTAAAGCTTCACCATCTCGTTTTTTTTCAATTAAATCAACCATTCTCATGAATGTTCACCTATCCTTTAGTTTAAATGTGAAAGAAAGCTACGACCAAATTTTGGCATTGTTACCTGGAAGTTTTCAGCAATGGTCGCTCCAATATCGGCAAATGTTTCGCTTAGAGGAAGTTCTTTTCCTTTAGTGAAACGTGGTGAATACGCTAATAATGGAACAAACTCACGTGTATGGTCCGTTCCTTCAAAAGTAGGATCATTTCCATGGTCAGCCGTGATAATTAGTAAATCATCATTTGTTAGTGTGTTTAAAACTTCCGGTAAACGAGCATCAAACGCTTCTAAAGCCTTACCATATCCAATCGGATCACGACGATGACCATATAATGCATCAAAATCCACAAGATTTAAAA
Organism: Paenisporosarcina sp.; assembly: GCA_041576455.1. Lineage (GTDB taxonomy): Bacteria > Bacillota > Bacilli > Bacillales_A > Planococcaceae > Paenisporosarcina. The sequence continues at coordinate 16,001 of JBFGKX010000018.1, forward strand.
AGCTTATCCCGCGAAAATCTTTTTTTACAACTTCTGCTAATTTATCCATTCCATCCATATTATCATTTGTACGTAAAGATTCGGTAACACCTTCACCGTTATAGATGTCCGAGATTTTCCCAATTGCAATGACGTCAAAATTGGCATCTTTTAATTCATTCATTACTGTACGTTCAAAAGGCTTCAGCGCATAATCATGTCGATTCGTTGTACGCTTGAAATCACCTAGTTGTCCAATAAACGGACGTGCAATTACACGCCCTACTAGAAACTCAGGATTTAATGTAATGTCTCGGGCGATTTCACAAATTTTGTATAATTCATCTAACGGAATGATTTCTTCGTGAGCAGCTATTTGAAGTACCGGATCTGCCGAAGTATACACAATGATAGCACCTGTTTCCATGTGCTCTTGCCCTAACTCGTCCAATATTTCGGTGCCACTCGCTGGCTTATTTCCAATCACTTGACGTCCCGTTTTTTCTTCTAATTCTTTAATTAATTCAGCTGGAAAACCATCTGGATATACTTTAAACGGTTGATCAATATTCAGTCCCATGATTTCCCAATGACCAGTCATTGTATCTTTCCCAACTGACGCTTCTTGCATCTTCCCAAAGTGAGATGAAGGAGATTCTACCGGTTGAATTCCTTCAAAAGAACGTATGTTAAAAATACCCATATCCCTTAGGTTAGGCATATTTAATCCGTTCATTTGTTCGTTAATATGTCCTAAAGTATCTGAACCTTCGTCTCCAAATGCTTTTGCATCTGGCGCCTCTCCTATACCAACTGAGTCCATCACCACTAAATGAATACGCTTAAATGATTTGTTTGTCATACATATCCTCCTTCAACTTCTACTTGTATCTTATCAAATGTATCAAAAAAATACACGTCAGACTTCTGACATATGAACTTGATTTATGCTCTTGGATGAAACATTTTATACACATCTTTTAAACGGGTTTTACTTACATGGGTGTAGATTTGTGTAGTTGAAATATCTGCGTGTCCAAGCATTTCTTGAACTGCTCTTAAATCGGCTCCATTTTCGATTAAGTGAGTAGCGAATGAATGACGCATCGTATGAGGAGTAATTTCATTTTGAATTCTTGCTTTTATTGCATACTCCTTCATTAATTTCCAAACTCCCTGTCTCGTTAACGCCTTACCTCGTTGGTTGATAAAGACAGCATCCGTTCGATGTGTAGGTTTCATGAATTTTGGTCGCCCATTCTTCAAATAATCTTCACAAGCAGCTAGCGCTGTTCGCCCTAAAGGAATAATTCTTTCTTTCCCGCCTTTCCCAAAGCATCTCACAAAACCCATCGTTAAATGAACATCTTCTAAATTAAGTGAAATACATTCAGTAATTCTCATGCCTGTAGCATAAAGAATTTCCAAAATTGCCCGATCTCTCAATCCTTGAGGAGTAAGTGGATTGGGGGTAGCAAGCAATTCTTCCACTTCCTCAATGGATAAAATTTTTGGAAGTGTTTTATCCATTTGAGGCATCTCTAAATGTACCGTGGGATCTGCATTCGTAATTCGTTCGCGCAAAAGAAATTGATGCAACGATCTTATTGATGAAATATGACGAGCTAATGTACGAGAAGATTTTCCGCTCATTTTCAATAAGTGTAAATGAGATAGTATATGATTTCGTTCAACATCTTTAAACGTTTTTAATTGTTGAACTTTTGAAAGATCTTTAATATATGCTTCAAGATCTCGCTTATAAGAAGTTAATGTATTAGCTGACAATTGTCTCTCAACTCGTAAAAAGTGAAGATAATCGGAAATTGCATCTTGCATCTCTTTCATCTATATCCTCCTAAACGTAAAAAAGGATAGCAGTCTGCCATCCCTTTGTTAGTGGTCCGAGTTTAATCAGACGATTCTTTTTCATCAACTTTGTCGTGGCAGCGCCAACAAATTCCATGGAATGTTAAGCGATGGTCTTTAATACGGAAGTTCCATCCTTTTTCTACAACACTTTCTACATCTTCAAGTAAATCTTCTTGAATTTCATCCACTGCGCCACATTCAATACACACTAAATGATGATGAAAATGCGCCGCTCCTTCTTGACGTAGGTCATATCTAGAAACTCCATCTCCAAAGTTAATTTTATCTACTACCTTTAATTCAGTCAGAAGTTCAAGTGTGCGATAAACTGTTGCTAATCCGATATCCGGAGCTTTATTTTTCACAAGAAGATATACATCTTCTGCACTTAAATGGTCTTCTTCATTTTCAAGAAGCACTCTCACAGTTGCTTCTCGTTGTGGCGTCAATTTATAGCTTGCACCATGAAGCTGCTTTTTAATGCGATCGATACGGCTCTCCATGTGACGCCCCCCTCAAACTACCTACATTATACCAAAATGCTCTTTCTTTTTACAAGATGAAGAAAGATACATAGATAATAATGGTTATAACCTAACACTCATTATAAACCATGGATATATGGGAGGACAAACAATTCTAATCCTGTTAGCAAAATATAAATAAGGCTTAAAGTCCCAATCACTTTAAAATCACGCGTTTTTTTCAACTGCTTTACGGATGGAGGTGGAACGAGCAAAAATCCAATTAATAATAATAGAGAACAATAGATTAACTGGAATGGGAACCACCATAAAGCGTATGCCCAGAACTCAGTCTCTTGTGCAATTAAATATCCTGAACAAATTCCCCAAAAAACAGCGCGCATTGTCCCTATTAACAGAATCATATATTTAAGAATAAGGTGCGTTGCAAATAAAAGGAAAAGCAAAATGGTTACAAGTTGCGGGAGAATTGAATCAAATCCACTGGGAACGTGATCAGTTAATATTCTCGGATCAAGCCAATTTATCACTTTTTCAACTTGTTGAAATGGCATTTTTGAATAGAGCCACAATCCACCTAAATATCCAAGTACCAGGTATCCAAGTAAATACAATAACGGGAATGAACGGTTCAACATCCGCCACCTACCTTTCATAAAGTAGCTTATGCGTGTCCCAGTATAATAAATTCATTCTTTTCGTAAATATTCTTTTGCCCATAAAACACAATACATGGTTTTTGCATCAAAAATTTGACCAGTTCTCATCATTTCTTCCGCTTCTTCAATCGTCGCTTCAATAATTTCAACAAATTCATCTTCATCCAATAATGCTGAATGCTTATTTTTTGTTAATCCTTCTGCTAAATAAACATGAATGATTTCATCTGCAAATCCAGGTGAAGTTGCAAAAGATTGTAGGAAGGTTAATTTTTCACAGCCATATCCAGTTTCCTCGTCAAGTTCTCTTCTTGCTGTAATTTCTGGCTTTTCGGCTATTTCTATTTTACCAGCTGGAATTTCTATTAAAGAACGTTCTAAGGCTTTTCGGTATTGTTCTACAAATACGATTTTCCCGCTTGAAGTGATTGGAAGAACGGCAACAGCACCAGGATGTTTAATTAGTTCTCGTTTCGAAGTGTTGCCATTGGGTAAAGTCACTTCATCCACACGTAAAGAAATGACCTTTCCTTCGTATATAGGTTTTGTTGAGATTGTTTTTTCTTCGAATTTTTTCAAGTGAAACACCCTTTCTATTTGTTAATTTCCAAACACAATTGTACCATGTATGAAACGAGGAGGAAGACTTATGAATAAAAGAGAACTTGGGAAAAGTGGACTTCTAGTTTCTGAAATTGGGCTAGGGTGTATGTCATTACCATTAGATAAGCATGCGGCAAAAAAAATCGTAGATTATGCCATCGACCAAGGTATTTCATACTTTGACACAGCAGATTTATACCAAAAAGGCGTGAATGAAGAAGTTGTCGGTTATGCAATAAAAGAAAATCGCCAACACATTAAACTTGCTACAAAAGTTGGGAATACTTGGACCAAAGAAGGCACAAAATCTGGTTGGAATTCTTCAAAGCCTTACATCATGAATCAAGTGAAAGAAAGTTTATTAAGACTACAAACAGATTACATTGACTTGTACCAATTGCACGGGGGAACTATGGAAGATAATTTAGAAGAATCGATTGACGCTTTTGATTCTTTAAAAAAAGAGGGTTTAATACGGTCTTATGGAATTTCATCTATCCGACCTAGTGTAATCAATCGCTTTTTATCAAATAGTGAAGCGACTTCTGTCATGATGCAATACAGTTTATTGGATCGAAGACCAGAAGAATGGTTAAACCTCATTTCAAATCATGGTGCATCGATTGTAACTCGTGGAACCCTTGCGAAAGGGTTACTTACAGCTGAAGCTATGAAGCGTGCCGAAGGGGCAGATGGATATGGAGCTTACCGCCAAGAAGCTTTAATTACTTTATTGGCTAAACTACGCGAATTGACTCCAGACCTGCATAGTCTAGCTATCGCATTTGTATTACAGCATCATCAAGTATCCTCCATTTTAGCGGGCGCAAGTTCAGTTCATCAATTGAAAAACACAATTCTTGCCCATCAGAAATCTATATCTTACGATCAAATAATGCAAGTCAAAAAGCTCCTTAGAAATGACAAATATGAACAACATCGCATATAAAAACCACCAAAAAGTTGAAACTTTTTGGTGGTTCATTCTTAGAATTTATTGCCTTTCATTCCATACTCGTCTAAAAGTTCTGCGAATGATTTGTTTTTTTCCTTTTGTTTTCGATCGAATTCAGCTTGAGCGTTACGTTCTTCTTCTTGAGCACGTTCTGCTTCTTGTAATTGTTTTTTTGTTGATTTTAATTTTTCAAGCATATCCTTTTGCAGGTAATCCGACAATGAGTTGCCCTGCTGGGTATTTTTATTTTCACTTTTAATAAGTGCTGGTTGCTTCTTTTTCGCCATATCATTCACCTTCTAATTATGCTCTTTTTACGATTGTAGCAACACCTTGACCTCCACCAATACACAATGTGGCTAATCCCGTTTTTGCATCTTGTTTCGCCATTTCGTGTAGAAGCGAGACAAAAATACGTGTTCCACTTGCACCAATAGGATGGCCCAATGCAATGGCTCCACCATTTACATTTAATTTATCATGATTAAAAGTAAGTTCACGATCAACTGCAATTGCTTGCGCCGCAAACGCTTCGTTCGCTTCAACTAAATCCATATCTTCCATTGACAGACCCGATTTAGCAAAAACATTTTTGACCGCTTGAACTGGACCAATTCCCATTACAGATGGATCAACGCCTGCAGAAGCATTAGCGACAATCGTTGCAAGAGGTGTTAATCCTAATTCGTCAGCTTTTTCTTTGGACATAACTACCACCGCTGCTGCTCCATCATTAATGCCTGAAGCATTTCCAGCCGTAACACTTCCGTCTTTTTTGAAGGCTGCACGCAGTTTCCCTAATTTTTCAGCAGAAGAGTCGCGTTTAGGAAACTCATCCGTATCAAAAATAACTGGTTCTCCTTTACGTTGTGGAATTTCGACAGGAACAATCTCCTCTTTAAATTTCCCATTTTCGATTGCCTGTACAGCACGCTTCTGAGAACGAGCTGAAAATTCATCTTGTTCTTCACGTGAAATTTTATAACTACTACATAAGTTTTCTGCAGTAACCCCCATATGGTAATCATTAAACGCACACCATAATCCATCAGAAATCATACTATCAACCACTCTTTGATCCCCCATACGGAAGCCGTCACGTGCATTGTTCAATAAATATGGTGCTTGGCTCATATTTTCCATCCCGCCCGCTACTACGATCTCCGCATCACCTGCAATAATAGCTTGCGTTGCTAAATGAACTGCTTTTAGGCCAGAACCACACACTTTGTTTATCGTCATCGATGGAATGGTTTCAGGAAGTCCAGCAAAAATTGATGCTTGTCTAGCAGGATTTTGACCTAAACCAGCTTGTAAAACATTCCCCATAATGACTTCACTCACTTGATTTGCTTCAATTCCTGCTTTTGTTATAGCTTCTTTTATCACAAGCGCACCTAATTTAGTTGCTGGTACGTCTTTTAATGAACCTTGGAATGAACCAATAGCAGTTCGTACAGCACTTACAACAACGACTTCTCTAGTTGACATGACAATTCCTCCCAATCCATACCGAAAATATATTTGCTTGCACCCCTACTCCATCATTACAATAGAATATAGGAGGGATGTTATGTTTAGTTTACCAAACAATGTGACAATTATCGAGGTCGGCCCAAGAGATGGTTTACAAAATGAAAAAAATTTAGTCTCTACTGAAAAAAAACTAGAATTTATTCATGCACTTCAAACGTCTGGAATCAATGAAATGGAAATTACATCATTTGTGTCCCCTAAATGGGTACCTCAAATGGCAGATGCTTCAGAAATTGTTAACCAAGTAAGTCCACAAGGGCGACAAATCGTGTTAACCCCCAACGCAAAAGGTGTCGATAGAGCACTTGAAGCAGGAGCTAAAAGTGTAGCCGTTTTTGTCGGGGTAAGTAATACGTTTAATCTAAAAAACATAAATAAAACCACAGCACAAAGCATGCAGGAGTTAAAGCCGATTATTAACACTTTAAAAAATCAAGGGTACTTCGTTCGTGCATGTATTTCTACTGCTTTTTATTGTCCATATGAAGGGAAAATCGATGTCGCTGACACCCTTTCCCTATGTCTAGAGTTTGAAAGCTGGGGGGTAGACGAACTGAGCGTAGCAGATACGATCGGAATGGCGAACCCTCAAGAAAGTTATTCTTTATTCTCAACGTTAAAAACTGATATGCCAAATATTTTACTAACCGCCCATTTTCATGACACTCGAAAAATGGGGTTAGCCAATATATATGCAGCACTTCTTGCTGGAGTCGATCGTTTTGATACTTCCGCTGGAGGACTTGGGGGTTGTCCCTTTGCACCAGGTGCCACAGGCAACGTCGCAACTGAAGATGTCGTGAACATGGTACATACAATGGGCATTTATACAGGAATTGATTTAGCATTATTATGTAAGGCTATATCCATTATTGCATCGAGCGTTTCAAGACCGATTGATACGGGCATGTTTAAATTATATGAACAACAAAAAAAATAGGAGGAATCCCCATGAAGCGTCGCATTCTTTGGATCACCAGTATTCTTTCGAGTATTCTGACCGCTGGAGCGGCGATTTTTGGTTTTATGCTGACAAGTCGTTTGATGTACATGAAGAAAAAGGACGATGCATTCATATTAAATCGAGAAATCATGGCAAAAAGGTTTGATGAAGCATGGTTTGAACAGGTACGAAAGACAGAAAAATGGATCGATAGTCCAAATGGGTATCCTGTGAAAGCTATTTTTTTGGAACCTTTAGATACGATGAATTTTGTTGTGATTTGCCATGGTGTCACAGAAAATAAAATTAATTCCGTTAAATATGCTCGTCTCTTTGAACGTTTAGGTTTTAACTCTGTCGTTTATGATCATCGGAGACATGGTGATTCTGGCGGGAAAACTACAAGTTTTGGTCATTATGAAAAAATGGATTTACAAGCAGTTGTAAAAGCAGTGACAGAATATGCTGGTGAACAGGCTATTATTGGAATTCACGGTGAATCAATGGGTGCTGCCACAACCATTCTATACGCAGGGACTCTTGAAGATCATGCCCATTTTTATATTGCTGATTGTGCATTTTCAGATTTTACCGATCAACTTTTATATTTAATGAAAAAAGAGACGCCACTTCGAACGAGTTTAGCGATTAAATTAGCTGATGTTTTTTTACGTGTGCGAGATGGGTACTCCATGAAACTTGTGTCTCCGCGAGAGGCTGTAACTCATATTGAAAAACCGGTCTTATTCATTCATAGTTTGCCTGATGATTTTATTTTACCAGAAATGACGTTAGAGCTTTATGAGTTAAAAAAAGGCCCTAAACAACTAAAACTCTTTGAAATTGGTCCACACGCTCAATCCTACAATCAAAATTCTGAAGAGTATGAAAAAATTGTTGCTGAATTTTTGCACACTCATCATTTATTGCCGTCCAAATAAAAATAGCACTCAAAGTGAGTGCTACTCAGACTGTAGACAAACTCATTAATTTTGAGTTTGCCTACAGTCTTTTTTCATTTAAACTTAAAGAATGACGAGTTATTCGGAATCAGAGCCCTTTCCTGCGGACGAACGCCTCAATCTCCTCGACCTAAAGGTCTGTGGGGCTTTTACCATCCGTTTATCCGCGGGAGTAGCTCTGATTCCTTTCCTTTTTTAAACGTATTGCTTGAGGTGACTATAATGCTTTCAAAACAGTATTTCATTCAACGAGATTAAATTGAAATGATTGCTTTAGACCAACTTGTACCCGTGAACCACCTTGTCTGCAAAATTGAGTCTGCGCTTGATTTCTCTTTTATTTAATAATTGGTAGAAGATATGTATTCAGAAGTAGGTCTACCCACCATTGATCCTTTTATCTTAATTTAATTAGTATTCATTCATATACCTTCGATATTTCACTCAATTCATATGTGG
>JBFGKX010000019.1:0-24035 GCA_041576455.1 Paenisporosarcina sp.
AGCGAGTAGCGGTGACGGCTAATTGGAAAGGAATAATGTTTTTTCTTCTTCCGTCCATGGAGATCCCTTGCCTGATTCTTTGTTAATCTGCACAACGGTTCCTCTTCCCGTAAAAACGGTTTCCCCTTTTTCATTCGTGCCATGATAGTGAATATCGACTGATGAATTTCCAATTGATGCAATTTTCACATGAACAAGGAGCTTTTCATCAAAGTAAACTTGCTTCACATAATCACACTGAAGATCTGCCACGACCGGGATGGTTTTCCCTTTTGGATCAAGCCAATCCCCCATCAATCCAATATGCTTGAAAAATTCGATACGAGCGAACTCAAAATAAGTGAAATTATATGTATTGTTCAAATGTCCATACATATCCGTGTCCCCAAAACGGACTTGAACAGGTACTGAGTAATTAAAACCACTTGCCCATTGTTCTGGGTCTTGAATATAAGATGCACGCATAGTTGACAGCCCCTTTAGTTTTTTATGAATCATCATTCATTTTCTTACTATTATAACAAAGGTTCTATTAAAGTGAAATTTTTTTTAGAGAATATACGAGCGGTGGTTGCGGATGGTTGGTTGGTTGGTTGGTTGGTTGGTTGGTTGTCGCGAATAGTCTCATTCTTGTCGCGATTCACATAGTTCTTGTCGCGTTGGTGACACGTATTGTCGCGAAAAACTAATTTCTTGTCGCGCTTTTAACAAACCTTGTCGCGAACTCCATAACTTCAGCCTGGCACACATAAAAAAGCCTCTCGCAGACGCGAGAGGCTAGTCTATTTAAGTTCTTATTAGTCAACCATGTGGTCGCTTCCGAAGAAGTTTTTAAACATTTGAACTGTCGTATCACGGTTCAGGGCTGCGATAGATGTTGTCAAAGGAATTCCTTTTGGACAAGCCATTACACAGTTTTGAGAGTTCCCACAATTAGCAAGTCCTCCATCACCCATGATTGCGTTAAGACGTTCGTCTTTATTCATCGCACCTGTTGGATGTGCATTGAATAAACGTACTTGTGATAATGGTGCTGGTCCCATGAAGTCTGAACTGCTGTTTACGTTTGGACAAGCTTCCAAACAAACACCACATGTCATACATTTTGATAACTCATAAGCCCATTGACGTTTGCGTTCAGGCATACGAGGACCTTCTCCAAGATCATACGTACCATCGATTGGAACCCAAGCTTTCACTTTTTTCAATGAATCGAACATGCGAGTACGGTCAACTACTAGGTCACGTACAACAGGGAATGTTTTCATTGGTTCTAAGCGAACAGGTTGTTCCAATTGATCAATAAGAGCTGTACAAGATTGACGTGGTCTGCCGTTGACTACCATTGAGCAGGCTCCACATACTTCTTCCAAACAGTTCATATCCCAGTTTACTGGCGTTGTTAATTTCCCGTCAGCATTAATAGGGTTACGACGAATTTCCATTAAAGCAGAAATAACGTTCATGTTCGGACGATAATCTAACTCAAATTTTTCCCAATACGGGGTAGAATCGGTTGTATCCTGGCGAAGGATCTCGAGAACGACTGTTTTAGTAGCGGTTGCACTCATAATTAATGATCCCCTTTCTTCGCTGAATAGTCACGTTTACGTGGCGCAATTAGTGAAACATCAATTTCTTCATAATGGAAAATTGGCGCTCCTGTAGCAGGATCAAACTTCGCCATTGTTGTTTTCATAAATTGCTCGTCATTACGTTCTGGGAAGTCCGGTTTGTAGTGAGCACCACGGCTCTCATCACGGTTTAATGCACCTAAGGTAATAACTCGAGCCAAGTATAGCATGTTTTTCAACTGACGCGTAAATGTCGCACCTTGGTTCGACCATTTTTGTGTGTCATTAATGTTGATATTGTTATAACGCTCAAGAAGTTCTTGAATTTTTTCATCAGTTGCTTTTAAGCGGTCGTTATAACGAACAACTGTAACGTTGTCTGTCATCCACTCACCTAATTCTTTATGCAATACATACGCATTTTCAGTACCATTTAATGCCATCGTATCATCCCACTTTTGTTGCTCAGCAGCGATGTGTGCATCAAAAATAGTAGAATCCATTTCTTCGGCACGTTGGTCTAATCCACCCATGTATTTAACTGCATTAGGACCAGCGACCATTCCACCGTAAATCGCAGAAAGTAATGAGTTTGCTCCTAAACGGTTTGCACCATGTTGAGAGTAATCACATTCACCTGCAGCAAATAAACCAGGAATGCTTGTCATTTGATCGTAATCTACCCATAATCCACCCATTGAGTAGTGAACAGCTGGGAAGATTTTCATTGGTACTTTACGTGGATCGTCTCCCATGAATTTCTCATAGATTTCAATAATTCCACCAAGTTTAATATCCAATTCTTTCGGGTCTTTATGAGACAGATCCAAGTACACCATGTTTTCGCCGTTAATCCCAAGTTTTTGATTAACACACACATCGAAAATTTCGCGTGTTGCGATATCACGTGGTACAAGGTTTCCGTAAGCAGGATATTTTTCTTCAAGGAAATACCAAGGTTTTCCGTCTTTGTATGTCCAAACACGGCCACCTTCACCACGAGCTGATTCTGACATTAAACGAAGCTTGTCATCCCCAGGAATCGCAGTTGGGTGAATTTGAATGAACTCACCGTTTGCATAGTGTGCACCTTGTTGGTACACAATAGAAGCCGCAGAACCCGTGTTGATAACAGAGTTTGTTGATTTCCCAAAAATGATACCAGGACCACCAGTAGCCATGATCACAGCGTCACCGCGGAATGCACGGATTTCCATTGTCGTTAAGCTCTGTGCCATTACACCACGACATACGCCGTCGTCGTCTAAAATCGCACCAAGGAATTCCCATCCTTCATATTTCGTAACAAGACCATCTACTTCATAGCGACGCACTTGCTCGTCCAATGCATACAATAATTGTTGACCCGTTGTTGCGCCAGCAAATGCTGTACGGTGATGCATTGTTCCGCCAAAACGACGGAAATCTAATAATCCTTCAGGTGTACGGTTAAACATTACACCCATACGGTCTAATAAATGAATAATACTAGGTGCTGCATCTGTCATTGCTTGTACAGGTGGTTGATTTGCTAAGAAATCTCCACCATATACTGTATCGTCAAAGTGAATAGCAGGTGAATCCCCTTCACCTTTTGTATTTACAGCTCCGTTAATTCCGCCTTGCGCACATACAGAGTGTGAGCGTTTAACTGGAACTAGAGAAAATAATTCAACTGGCGTACCTTCTTCGGCCGCTTTAATTGTTGCCATTAAACCGGCAAGACCGCCACCGACAACAATCAATTTACTTTTTGCCATGATTCTTCTCACTCCTCTTTTTAATAGTAGTCAAGCTATTTCAAATACATGTGCTTTTACACGAATGCAAGAAGCGCTTGAACACCGACTACCGTTAATGCTAAGAAGATACCCATCGTCACGTATGTAGCAATCTTTTGTGATCTAGGTGATTGAGTGATACCCCAGCTAACTAGGAATGACCAAATACCGTTTGCTAAGTGGAAGGTTGCAGATACAACACCAATCACGTAGAATGCAAACATCAATGGATTCGCTAAAATATCAGCCATCATGTCAAAGTTAACTTCTTTAGCACCAATAGCTTTTTGGAATCTTGTTTCAAATATATGCCACGCTATAAACACGACAAGAATGACTCCAGTAATACGTTGTAATACAAACATCCAGTTACGGAATGTGCCAAAACGTTGTGGGTTATTTTTCGCTGTAAAAGCAATATACAGACCATAGAACGCATGGAACATTAATGGTAAGTAAATGACGAACCATTCTAAAAATAAGACGAATGGTAAACTTTCCATGAAGTGAGACGCTTTATTAAATGACTCTGCTCCTTTTGTTGCGAAATGGTTAATAACCAAATGTTGCGTTACGAACAAACCTATTGGAATAATACCAAGTAGTGAATGTAATCGACGCAAATAAAATTCACGATCTTTCGACAAGACTGTTACCCCCCTCAGTACTTAAAATAGGCAGACAAGATCATACCTTCGCATGCTACGAAAGCAACATTGACTACATATTTCATCATGGTACAATATTATGACATGTTTATTGTACTCTCATCATAAGAGAGCGTCAAGGTAAGGTAGTTGACTAAATCGGACAAATAATTACAGAAACTTTTTGTTTTTCTACAGTTTTTTTCCACTTCATCTAACATCATTTCTTCAAGACAAAAAAGTTTAACGTGAATTTCGTTAGAAAGCAGGATTATATGACAATTTCAGAAACAAAAACAGTACCAGCATTTGGCTACGAATTAATTCGAGATCATGTACTTTCAACGATTTTAGGAAAACATGAAAATGATATTTTATATTGGGCAGGAAAAGAGTTAGCTCGCAAGTTTCAAATGTTTTCGATGGAAGAAGCCACTTCCTTTTTTAAAGAGGCAGGATGGGGAACCTTAACACTGGAACACCTTGCAAAAGATGAAGCGTTTTATGTATTAACTGGAGACCCTGAGTCACTTCAAATTGAGAAGCGTTGTTTTCGTTTAGAAGCTGGTTTCCTGGCACAGCAACAACAAAAATTAGGTGGCTTTTTAACAGAATGCTTTGAAGATAAGATCATAAATCAAAAAATGGTTCGCTTTCATGTGAAATGGGATTTAAAAGAAGTAATTTAACAGACACAGTATGTACCTATCCTTGGTGCATACTGTTTTTGTTTGAATTGTGAGGTTTATCGTTTTTCAGACGTCGAAGGTTGTTTTTCAGACGTGGACTCAGAATTTTCAGACGTCATCTATCGTTTTTCAGACGTCACCCTCAAAAAGTGCGACTGAGCAGCCACTCACCCATACTTTTTACGGAAAACTCAAAAAACATCAAAAAGCTGACGTCACTTCCAAAGGGAGTAACGCCAGCTTTTTCATTCTCATATAAACTGATTAATTAATTGTGATTGTGATATTTTCTAATAAATTTGAGCGTCTTCAGCGATCGATTACACTAGGAAAAGTGTCTTACACTCGAACTGCAGCTAACTCAAATTCATCATGCAAGGCATTCGTTGCTTTTAACATATCACTTTCAGGAACGACCACTGATACTTTAATTTCTGAAGTACTCACCATCTTCACTGGAATTCCTTCTTTTCGCAGTCGGTCGAACATTTGAGCTGCAACCCCTGGATTTGATACCATTCCAGAACCTACTATTGAGACTTTAGCTAAGCCTCCTTCAGAATCTGTCGATTGATACCCTAATTCTTCTTTATTACTTTCTAATATTTGAACCGTTTGAGCATAATCTTCTTTTTTGATGGAAAACGAAACACTTGGCTGAATGCCTTCCATAATGCTTTGAACAATAATATCCACGTTGACATGATGTTTCGCCAGCATTGTGAAAATTTTAGCGAGTGAGCCGTTAAAAGGCACTTTGTATCCAACTGTCATACGAACAATTTCAGCTTCAAATGCGACGCCGCGCACGATTAAGTTTTTTTCCAATGTAGGTTCCTCCAATAATATCGTACCCGTTTCTTCGCTCATGCTTGAACGAACACTCAGCGGTACACGGTAGTTTTTAGCAAATTCAACTGCACGAGGATGTAAAACCCCTGCACCTAAATTCGCTAACTCCAACATTTCATCATACGAAAGTTCTCTTAATTTACGAGCACCATCGACATAACGTGGATCGGATGTGTAAATGCCGTCAACGTCCGTATAAATATCACACTGGGCCGCTTGAAGCGACGCTGCGATTGCTACTGCAGTAGTGTCAGAACCACCACGCCCTAGCGTCATAATATCTCCAAATGCATCAATCCCTTGGAAACCAGCTACGACAACTACTTTTCCAGCTGTTAATGCTTGTTCCATTCGAATCGTATCAATGTGTTCAATACGTGCATTTCGATGAACCGATTCTGTACCAATGCCAGCTTGCCATCCCGTCAACGATATTGCATCTTGGCCCAAATGTTGCAGAGCCATTGTTAATAAAGCAATCGTCACTTGCTCCCCAGTTGACAACAACATGTCCATTTCTCGCTTGGAAGGTTCCGCAGATAAATCTTCTGTTAATCGGACTAATTCATCTGTCGTTTTCCCCATAGCGGAAACGACTACTACAATTTCATGGCCCTTAGCAGTTTCACCGATAATTCGCTTTGCAACATTGCGAATCCGTTCAGTGTTTCCAACAGATGTCCCTCCAAATTTCATGACTATACGACTCAATTTAAACTCTCCCTTATTCCCAAAGAAGCTAATAAAAAAACAGCTTATCCACGAAAATTCGTGAAAAGCTGTCTCCATGCATGAACGCTCAAAAGAAGCGTTCATGTGAGATAGCCCTCCAGAATCCATTAGACTCTGACAATTCTGCATTTATTCAATGCAGAACCAGCGCAACATAAGCAACAGTTTATGTTGAACTTCGGCGAATTTCCCTTTCCCAACCTGTCGACGGATCTGTTAATCCTCTAGATTGGTACTAATGATTTTCGCGCCTCTATCATCACTTAATAAGTGATTCAATTTCAGTGAGTTTACAATATCATAAGATTACTCTTTTGACAATGATTCATTTTTAAAATAGGTCGATACCGATTCTGCAATTTGCAATGGCAAACCAGATTCTTTTAACTCTTCGACTGTTGCTTCTTTAATCCGTTTAACAGAGCCAAAATGTTTAAGTAACATTTTTTTCCGTTTAGGACCGATGCCTTCAAACCCATCTAACGCAGAAGCAATCGTTTGTTTTCCCCGCTGTTGGCGATGGAAAGTGATGGCAAATCGATGCACTTCATCTTGAATTCGTTGCAATAAGTAAAACTCTTCACTTGTTCGTTTTAACGGGATAATTTGCGGAGGATCTCCGTAAAGCAAGGATGAAGTTTGATGTTTCGCATCTTTTGCTAAACCAGCAATCGGAATCGATAAACCAAGTTCGTCTTCAATCACTTCCCGAGCGATTTCCATTTGTCCTTTTCCGCCATCAATCACGATCAAATCAGGCAATGGCAATCCGTCTTTTAACACACGCGTATATCTTCTACGAACGACTTCTCGCATCGCGCCATAATCATCATGTCGTGCTGCTGTTTTCGTCTTATATTTTCGATAATCTTTTTTATTTGGCTTACCATCAACAAATGAGACCATCGCTGATACTGCATCGGCACCATAAATATGAGAGTTATCAAACGCTTCGATTCGTAGAGGCGGAGAAATATCCATTGCATGTCCAAGCTCTTCGACCGCACCAATTGTCCGTTTTTCTTGGCGATCCATGAGTTGGAATTTCTCTCGCACACCATTTTCTGCATTTTTAATCGCCAAGTCAATCATTTGTTTCTTCTTGCCACGGCTTGGAGATTCTACTTTCACTTCCAGTAATAGTTTAGCCATTTCTAAATCAATTGAAGAAGGTAACAATACTTCTTTTGGCTTTAAATGATGGGGTTTGTCATAAAACTGTCCTAAGAAAGTGAAGAATTCATCTTCCGGATCTTGATAAAGTGGGAACAGAGAGACATCACGTTCGATTAACTTCCCTTGTCGCACAAAGAACACTTGAACGCACATCCACCCTTTATCAACTGCATATCCAAATACATCTCGATCGGTAAAGTCATTTGACGTCATTTTTTGTTTTTCCATGACCGTTTCAATATGCGTAATTTGATCACGGTATTCTTTTGCTCGTTCAAATTCTAGATTTTCCGCGGCAGCAGACATCTTCATCGTCAACTCTTGTTTAACTTGTTGATACCCACCATTTAAAAAGCGAGTAATTTCCTCAATAATCTCTCGGTATGCACTTTGTTCGATTGGCTTTACACATGGCGCTAAACATTGACCTAAATGGTAATACAGACACACACGATCCGGTAATGTTGGACATTTACGTAATGGGTACAATCGATCCAACAGCTTTTTCGTTTCACTTGCAGCATAGGCATTCGGATAGGGACCAAAATATTTCCCTTTATCCTTTTTGACTTGCCTAGTGGTAATTAACTTCGGATGTTTTTCACCAGTAATTTTAATATAAGGATAGGTTTTATCATCTTTTAGCATTATGTTATATTTTGGATCATGTTTTTTAATTAGGTTTAGTTCCAAAATGAGTGCTTCAATATTAGAAGAAGTGATGATGTATTCGAAATCCACAATCTCTTGAACGAGACGTTGAGTTTTCCCATCATGACTACCAGTAAAATATGAACGGACTCGATTTTTTAATACCTTAGCTTTTCCAACATAAATAATGGTCCCTTGTCGGTCTTTCATTAAATACACACCCGGTTGATCGGGTAATATCGCGCATTTTTGTTGGATTAATTCATTCATTTTATCATCACCTGTTGAAAAAAAACCGGGCGCCCATGGGTACCCGGTTTTTTATAATTTTGATTTATTCAATACGTGTGATTATGCGTGTTTGTTCACTAATTCAGCTAAAGCTTCTTTCGGATTAAATCCAACTACTTTATCGACTGGCTGGCCATCTTTAAATAATACTAATGTTGGAATCGACATAATGCCAAAGTTGCTAGCTGTTTCTTGGTTTTCATCAACGTCCATTTTTACAATCTTAACTTTATCGCTCATTTCATTGTCTAGTTCTTCTAAAACTGGAGCGATCATTTTACATGGCCCACACCAAGGTGCCCAAAAATCTACTAATACTAAACCTTCTGAAATTTCGCTTGAAAAGCTTTGATCTGTTCCGTGTACAATTGCCATAATAAAAAATCCTCCTTTAAATAATAAATCTAAGCGTAGTATAGCATGTCAGTAATTGCCCTTCTACTATTTTGCTCATAACAAAACTCCGTAAAGTAATGCCTTTACGGAGTTAATTTTATAATTAATTTGATTTCATTTTTTTGAACTCTTCAGTTAACATCGGAATGACTTCAAATAAGTCCCCAACTATCCCATAATCAGCTACTTTAAAAATGTTAGCCTCTGGATCTTTATTGATGGCAACAATAATTTTAGAGTTTGACATTCCTGCCAAATGTTGAATAGCGCCAGAAATACCTGCTGCTATGTACAAGTCAGGCGTTACCACTTTACCTGTTTGCCCAATCTGAAGTGAATAATCACAGTAATCAGCATCACAAGCACCACGCGAAGCACCTACTGCGCCCCCTAAAACATTTGCTAATTCTTTTAAAGGATTAAAGCCATCTTCACTTTTAACGCCACGACCACCAGCAACAATTACTTTTGCTTCTGATAAATCTACACCTTCTGTTGATTTACGAACCACTTCTTTAATAACTGTACGTAGGTTTGTAATTTCCACAGACATAGATGACACTTCACCAGAACGATTTGGATCATGTTGTAATGGTTCAATATTATTTGGACGGATTGTTACAAAATCAATGCCATCTTTAATTTTCACTTTTTCGAAAGCTTTTCCAGAGAAGATTGGGCGAACAAATACAGCATCGCTTCCTTCACCTTCAATAGCTGTTACATCTGAAATTAGTCCAGACTTCAATTTACTTGCAACTTTTGGCGATAAATCTTTTCCTAACGCTGTATGTCCAAAAACAACTGCATCCGGACTTTCACTTTCTACGACCGCCATAAATGCTTGGCTAAATCCGTCAGAAGTATATGATTTTAAATGAGGATGTTCAACCGTTACGACACGATCCGCTCCGTAGTGAACCATTTCAGTTGCTAAAGATTGTACACTGTCTCCTAAAAGAACAGCTAA
Source organism: Paenisporosarcina sp. (assembly GCA_041576455.1). Lineage (GTDB taxonomy): Bacteria > Bacillota > Bacilli > Bacillales_A > Planococcaceae > Paenisporosarcina. The sequence goes on from JBFGKX010000019.1 coordinate 9,760, forward strand.
AACTTCTCCGCCGCCTGAAATCTTTTTTGCTGCAGCGATTGCTTCAAAAGATACATTACGTAAAGCACCTTCACGGGCTTCACCCAAAACGATTACTTTTTTTGTCATGATGTATTTCCCTCCAATTACAAATCTTCAGATTCGATTAAACGACTTTTGCTTCAGTACGAAGTAATTGTACTAATTCTTGTACTTGGTTCGAAAGATCGCCTTGTAAAACACGACCTGCTTCTTTTTTCGGAGGTAAATAAATCTCAATTGTCTCCGTTTTCGCTTCAACTTCATCTTCATCGATGTCTAAGTCATCTAATTCTACTTCTTCAAGAGGTTTCTTTTTCGCTTTCATTATGCCAGGTAGAGAAGGATAACGAGGCTCGTTTAACCCTTGTTGTGCAGTCACTAGAAGTGGTAATGAAGTTTCGATGACTTCAGAATCTCCCTCGACATCGCGAACAATATTCACTTGTGTACCGTTAATTTCTAATTTAGTGATGGTAGTTACATAGTTGATGTCTAATAAATCCGCAACACGTGGTCCAACTTGTCCAGAACCACCATCAATTGCTACGTTACCAGCTAGAATTAAATCCGGATTTTTATCTTTTAAATACTCTGCTAACACTTGTGCAGCTGTAAATTGATCCATTTCTTCTAAATCATCTTCTGTATTAATTAGCACAGCTTTATCTGCACCCATTGCTAGAGCTGTACGAAGTTGCTTTTCAGCTTCTTCTCCACCCATTGTCAATACAGTGACTTCGCCGCCATGAGCGTCACGAACTTGGATCGCTTCTTCTATCGCATATTCATCGTAAGGGTTAATGATAAACTCTGCGCCGTCCTCTTGAATTTGGCCACCCGAAACGACAATCTTTTCTTCTGTATCAAATGTACGTTTTACCAACACATAAATATTCATGTTGCAGACCTCCCAATACTTGTCATTATTTTCCTTTGAATGATGGTTCGCGTTTTTCAATGAAGGCAGAAATTCCTTCTTTCGCATCTTCTGAAACGAAAACGGTTCCAAATGAGTGCGCTTCAGCTTTTACCCCTTCATCATAAGCGTACGTTTTTGCGTATTGAAGCATCTCAATTGCAGCTTTCATTGCAACTGGACTCTTCTTCGCAATTTTAGTCGCCAGTTCCATTGATTTCTCAAGCAAATCCTCTTCTGAAAATGCTCGATTTGCCAAGCCCCATTGAACAGCTTCTCTTCCAGTAATTGGCTCACTGGTAAGCAACATTTCGGCTGCTTTTGGGATGCCAACTAAGCGAGGTAAACGCTGAGTACCTGCAAAACCTGGAATCAAGCCAAGTTGTAATTCTGGTAATCCGAGTTTAGCATTTTCAGAGACGATTCGCATGTGACAACTCATTGCGAGTTCAAGTCCACCGCCTAGAGCTGCTCCGTGAATTGAAGCAATGACAGGTTTAGAGAATCGTTCTAGACGTTCGAAAATTTCTTGGCCATTCGCAGCTAATGCTGAGAATTCTTCTCCCGTTTGAATTGAAGTGAATTCTTTAATATCTGCGCCAGCTGAGAAGAACCGACCTTCGCCATGTAAAACGATGACTCTTACACTATCATCATGTTCTACCGCATTTAATAATTCGTTAACTTCGAGAATAAGTGCTCGTGATAATGCATTTGCTGGCGGTCGATTAATCGTTACTTTCGCAACGTGATTGTCAATTGTCCAACTTAAAAATTCCATACACGTCCATCCCTTCTCTTATGCTTTCATACCCCCGAGTAATAGCTGATGAACTTTTGGTGCTAATTTCATCAAATCGTATTTCTGTTCATTCATTACCCAAGTAGTAATCGTCTCATCAATTGTACCAAATACCATGTGTCTCGCAAGACGAATATCTAAATTTTCTTCAAATTCACCATTTTCTAATCCTTCAATTAATATATCATCAAGTAACATTAAGTACTCTTTTAATACATCATTGATTTTTAAACGGATTTCTTTATTAGATTGACGGAGTTCTAGCTGTGTCACAATGGCTAAGTGAGGATCTGTCGCTAAAACGTGAAAATGATTTTCGACCATTTTTAATAGTTTCATGGATGATGTTGAATCATCTTTAATAATATTTTTTAAATTTTCAACAAATAAACCCATTTTTTCTTGAAATACAGAAATTAATATGTCTTCTTTGTTTTTAAAATAGAGATAAATCGTGCCATCTGCGACACCAGCTTGCTTCGCGATTTTAGAAACTTGCGCTTGGTGATACCCATTTTCTGCAATCACGATGACGGCCGCATCTATAATTTGTTTGAATTTCGGTTTGTCTCGTTTCATTGATATCACCACCAAAAAAAGATAAAAACATGAATGAATGCTCATTCATGTTTTTATCTTAGACTGAAAATCTAGTATTGTCAAGAAGTGTTACAATGTCGCACTTGCTTCTTTCCACTTTTCCTTTTCTTCTTCAACCAATGTGCGGCGGAGGATTTTACCAACTGCAGTTTTAGGTAACTCTGTTCTAAATTCATAGATTCTAGGCACTTTAAATGACGCTAAATGTTCCCTGCAAAAAGCATCTAACTCTTCTTCTGAAACATGTTGGTTTTCTTTTAACACGACGTATGCTTTAACCGTTTCTCCTCGGTAAGCATCAGGGACCCCAACAGCTACACATTCTTGAATTGCAGAATGTTCGTAAAGGACTTCTTCAATTTCACGGGGATAAATATTGAACCCTCCCGCTATAATCATATCTTTCTTGCGATCGACTACGTAGAAAAAGCCTTTTTCATCCATATAACCTAGATCACCAGTTAATAACCATCCATCGCGCATTGTGTTTTCAGTATCTTCTGGACGATTCCAGTACCCTTTCATGATTTGCGGGCCTCTTACACAAATCTCTCCAATTTCACCATAAGGCAATGGGTCCGTTGAATTTACTTGGAAAATTGCAGCCTCTGTATCTGGCCATGGTACTCCAACTGAACCTTTTATACGTTCATTCGCCCACACAAAGTTTGCGTGCGTCACTGGAGACGACTCTGTCAATCCGTACCCTTCTACTAACTTGCCACCTGTCACCTGTTCGAACTTTTCTTGAACTTCAACTGGTAAAGGTGCTGAACCGCTTAAACAAGCTTCTATTGAAGATAGATCATACTTTGCAATGTCCGGATGATTTAATAATCCAATATAAATTGTTGGAGCCCCTGGAAATAACGTAGGTTTTTGTTTATCTATTGTTTTCAACGCAGATTCAACGTCAAACTTTGGCAATAAAACCATCCGATTTCCAAGCATGACTGATAAAATGAGCACAGTTGTCATTCCATATACATGAAAGAATGGGAGAATCCCTAGAATAGTCCCTTGCCCTTTTTCACTGCGATATAGCCAAGCATCACACATGGTCGCATTGGAGATTAAATTTTTGTGTGACAACATAACCCCTTTTGGAAATCCTGTCGTTCCACCTGTGTATTGTAAAATAGCTACATCTTCTTCAAAATCAAAAGCCACTTCAATCGAATCTGCTTTTGCGACCTTCAACGCTTCTAAGAATAAGTGATTTACTCCGCGGTGTTCTACTTTCACTGAAAAGCCGTATTGTTTTTTTTGAATGAAAGGATAGATTAAATTTTTGGGGAACGGTAAGTAATCCTTAATCCCTGTAATAATGATATTTTCTAAGTCTGTCTCTTTCATTACCTTTGAGATACGAGGGTATAAGATATCTAAAGAAAGGATAGCTTTGGCACCAGAGTCTTTCATTTGATAAGCAATCTCACGTTCCGTATAAAGTGGATTTGTTTGAACAACAATGCCACCTGCAAATAAAATCCCATAATAACCAATGACATTTTGTGGACAATTGGGCAACATAATTGCCACGCGGTCTCCTTTTTGAATGCCAATTGATTGTAAATAATTTGCAAACTTTAAAGAAGATTTATAGAGTTCTCGATACGTGACATCTGTTCCCAAGAAATGAATCGCTACTTTTTCCGGATAATTTTCATAAGCACGCGTCAAATACTCCTGTACAGGAATCGGTTCGTATGTCAGCGTATGTGGGATTTCTGGTGGATACTGCTCTAACCATGGTTTCGCTATCATGTTAATCCCCCTCTTTTTGTATCGTTAGAATATTTATATTTTTCATTATAGAGAAAAATGTATCCGCTTACAAATTTATTCTAAAAAAACATGGGACAATTTTCATATCCCATGTTTCTTAATGCAGATATAAATACACGATGCCGACCACTATAAATCCGATACAGACACCTAACAATACTTTTGCTAAAGTTTCCACTTTTATCCGCTCCTAAGAAATACTTGCACCAATTACAAATGATAGACCAACTGAAATCGATAATGAAATAAATCCGACAGATCGATTATCATTTTCAATTTCTCGATCAATATTAAATCTTGGTGTTAAAAATTCAAATAGGAAATATGCTACTAGGAGCAATGCAAAACCATAGAATCCCCACCCGATCATTTCAGAAAGAGAATTATGGTTTTCTATAGAGTATCGAAATATATTCGCTACCCCAAATATTTTTCCTCCCGTTGCCATCGCAACTGCAACATTTCCTTTTTGAATCTCTACCCAATTCTTATACTTTGTCACGATTTCAAAAAAAACCATTGTTACAATTAAGCATAGTACGACTACGCTAAAGTAACCAGCTGTTTCTACTAAAGGGTGTTCCCAAAAATTAGTCCCTACCATTTGTATACTCCTTCAAACGTTTCTATCTTATACGATTAACATTTGTTTTGGTTTCACCTAAATATACACCCCATGAGAAATGATGATTATTTTAACTCAACCACTGTAACTCCGTGTCCACCTTCTCCGGCTTCACCAAATCGATAACTTTTCACCCGAGAATGTTTCTTTAAATATTGTTGAATTCCTTGACGCAATACGCCGGTGCCTTTTCCATGAATAATTGACACTTGGTGATAGTTTGATAATACAGCATCATCAATATATTTCTCAGCACGGAGAATCGCATCCTCATATCGTTCTCCACGTAAATCTAATTCTAGTTTGACATGCGTATCTCGGCCTTTAACATGTGTCATTGCAACAGTTTGTTTCTGCTTTTCTGGCTTCACATATTCTAAGTCTGATTCATTCAATTTCATTTTTAAGATACCGATTTGAACGCTCCATTCAGTAGCTGAAACTTTATCGAGTAAGATCCCTTTTTGACCATAGCTTAAAACTTTCACTTCGTCACCTTGTTTTAAGATGAGTTCTCTCTCTTTAATTTGTTTTTGTTTTTTTAATACTGGGTTTTCAGGCATTGCTTTTTCCAGACGTTTGCGAACATCTATGAGTTCATGATCCTTAACAAGATGTTGAGCATTTTTTTGCATGAGTCGAAGTTCTGCAATAATCTCTTCTGCTTCTCTTTTCGCTTCATCTACAATTTTTCGTGCTTTTTCTTTTGCTTTTTGTTCCAGTTTTTCTTTCTGTTCTTCGAGTTGTTGCAGTTGATCTGTTAAATCCGAACGTATTTTTTCAGATTCTACACGTAATACACTTGATTGTTCAGCATCTCTTTCGGATTTTTTACGACTCTCTTCCAGCGATGCGATCATGGATTCAACTTCGTGACGATCTGTACCAGTGAAAGATTGGGCATAATTAATAACATGTTTTGGCAAGCCAAGCCTTTTCGAAATCTCGAAGGCATTACTTCGACCAGGAACCCCAATTAACAATTTGTAAGTTGGGCTTAATGTTTCAACGTCGAATTCAACACTTGCATTTGCTACACCAACTCGATTATAGCCGTATGCTTTTAACTCTGGATAATGAGTTGTTGCCATGACGAGTGCGCCTCGGCCATGAACTTCATCTAAAATAGAAATTGCGAGGGCAGCCCCTTCTTGAGGGTCAGTACCTGCTCCTAATTCATCAAATAATACGAGACTTCGCTCATCAAATTTTGATAAAATATCAACAATATTGACCATATGAGAAGAAAATGTACTTAAACTTTGTTCAATTGATTGTTCGTCTCCGATATCGGCAAAAATTTGATCGAAAATGGCAACTTCTGAACCATCTAATACTGGAATCGGTAGTCCAGCTTGGGCCATTAATGTGCACAAGCCAACCGTTTTCAGTGTTACGGTCTTCCCACCCGTATTGGGTCCAGTAATCACAATTGCTGTAATGTCCTCACCAAATTCAATGGTATTGGCAACAGCCTCCTCTATTTTTAGTAAAGGATGTCGAGCTTTTATTAATCGAATGATGCCATTATCGTTAACCAGTGGCTTTGTACATTTATTTGCTTGCCCATACTTTGCTTTAGCTAAAATAACGTCTATCTCACCTAAAATTTGAACGAGCACAAATAAATCGTGAGCAACTGTTTGAACTTCTAATGATAAAGCCAAAAGGATACGTTCAATTTCTTCTTGCTCTTTCATTTTCAGACGTCGAATCTCATTATTCGCTTGAACTACTGCGTCGGGTTCGATAAATAATGTTTGGCCAGACGAAGACTGATCATGAACAATTCCTCCGTAGTTTCCACGGTATTCTTGTTTCACAGGGATTACAAAGCGGTCATTTCGAATTGTAATGATGGAATCTGATAGCATTTTCGAAGCATTTTTACCTCGGGTATAGCTTTCCAGTTTCTCTCGCACACGACTTTCTTGTGCGCGCAATTGTTGACGGATCGTTCGAAGCTGTACACTAGCACTATCTAAAACGACCCCATTGTCATCAATACATGCGATAATTTCATGTTCAAGTGCCGTTAAAATTGGCATAGCTTGTTTTCGTTCCATGAAATATGGAATAGTAATTTCTTTTGATTCGTCTACCGCCTCAAAAAACTGTCTTAGAATTCGACTTGCTCGTATGGTACTAGCAATTTCCATTAATTCAGTCGGATTTAACATCCCACCTATTTGTGCACGTTTTGCATGACCTCGCACATCAAATATGCCACCCATTGGGACATTTCCCCGAATGCGTAATAAAGATAACCCTTCATCCATTTCGTTCAGTAGTCGCATGACGTCCTCATGAATAATGGATGGTTCAAGTACATCAATTTGGGCTTGTCCGAGTGATGAAGTACAAAAACTTGCGACTTGTTCTCTAACTTTATCAAATTCAAGTGTTTTCAATGCGCGTTTGGCGATCATCCAAAACACCTCCATTTCATTTCGTTTATTTAGAAAGATTTAATATTATTGAAGGTCAACTTTTTAATCTTGATGTAAAAAGTCTTTTAACTTTTGATAGGACCATGTGTTCACAATTAAATCTTGTTTTATCCATGCCTTTTGAGCATATTTCACGCCAATATCCATAAATCTTAACTGTTCTATGGCATGCGCATCTGTATTGATTGCAATTGGTACATTTAATTTTTGGGCTTCAATTAAGTACTCCGTTGCGAGATCGAGTCGATACGGGTTGGCGTTTAATTCTACTATTTTTCCATACTCACTCGCCCATTGAATTAATTGTGAAACATCAGGGTCATAACCTGGACGCTGCCCGATAATTCGGCCAGTCGGATGCGCAATCATATCAACATGTTTGTTCTGCATTGCAGTAAGAAGTCTTTCCATAATTTTTTCCTGTGGTTGACTAAAACTCGAATGAATTGATGCGATGACAAAATCAAGTTCAGCGAGTAGATCATCATCGAAATCTAATGAGCCATCTGGTAAAATGTCCATTTCTGTACCTGTTAAAATTTGAATCGTCGGATATAACTGTTGAATTTTTCGAATCTCTGTAATTTGTTCACGAAGTCGGTCTGATGATAATCCATTAGCAACCCTTAAATAATGAGAATGATCGGTAATTGCCATGTGTGTATACCCTTTTTCCAAACATGCGTCAATCATTTCCTGTAGAGAGTGCGCTCCGTCAGACCATGTAGTATGCATATGTAAATCGGATTTAATTGCATTTTTTCGAATTAGATTTACTAGCTCACCTTGCCGACTAAATTCATTCGAATCTTCTCGAACAGAAGGCGGAAAATAAGGAAGACCAAAATGAGCAAAAAATTCTTGTTCAGACTCGAATGTTTGAAGTGAGCCATCTTCTTGCTCCACTCCATATTCACTAATTTTTTTCCCTTGCGATTTAGCGATTTGACGAAGTTTAACATTATGGTCTTTCGAGCCCGTAAAATGATGAAGTGCCGTCATATAAGCGGCTGGTTCTACTAGACGGAAATCCACATCAATTAGTTCTTCATAATCGATCGTTACAGATACTTTTGTGTCTCCCGCTGCTATAATCTCAGTTACAGGTAGGTCTTTGAGTAGTGCTTTCCTTACTTCTGCAACATTTATCGTAGCAATAATAAAATCAAGATCTTTACTTGATTCCTTCACACGTCGAAAACTACCCGCTACCGAAAACTTATCCACTTGAGGGATGCCTTTTAAGACGTCTTCAACCATTATCACAGCTTGTTCTAATCGCCAAATTGGCAAACGATCTGGTCTAGCGTTAAATTGATCCAATTCTTTCAATATTTTTTCTTCTGTCTTCTTTCCAAATCCCGCTAGTGATTGAACTTTTCCATCAACACAAGCTTTTTTTAAAGAATCTGCTGAATCAATGCCCAGTTCTTTGTATAATTTGGCAATTTTCTTGCCACCCAGGCCGGAAATTTTTAATAATGGCAGAAGACCACTCGGAACTGAAGCTTCTAACTCTTCTAATACCGTAGATTTTTCTGATTCAATTAGTTCTTCTATAACAGAAGCAGTTCCTTTTCCAATGCCTTTTAAATTTGTGACGTCATCCATTTCTGCAAGACTTCTTGCATCTAATTCAAGTGCTTGTGCCGCTTTACGAAAAGCAGACACCTTGAATGGGTTTTCTCCTTTTAATTCCATGTACAAAGCAATTTTCTCTAATGTTTTGATTATGATTTTTTTATTCATCTAAAATCCTCCACTCTTAAAAAAAACTTCTCTCAGGAGGAGAGAAGTCATTATTCAGTATAGATGTACCACCAATTTTTAACCGTTTCTGATAATAAAGGTGTATGTTGAAGCATTGTCTCTACTAAAATTGAGTTTTCGATTAAACTTTGGAAAGGTCCAATCGGCAATAAAGCCATAACATACAGCAGGATAAAGATTAGAACGTAGAATTCAATAAACCCTAATACTGCGCCAGCAAGTTTGCTGATAAAGCCTAGCACTGGTAAATAAGTTAAAAAATCAAACATTGATCCGACGAGTTGTAAGGAAAACTTGATAACGAAAAAAATAAGTGCGAAAGCAATTAATTGGTAAAATGTTTGATCTAAATCCAGTCGATCAATGACAATCGATAACCTAGAATTCGAGTCGACCGTAGGATACGGAATCCATAACACAAATTTCTCCGCAAGTGGTTTATAATACGAATAGGCAACAATAAGGGCAATAATGAATCCCGTCATGTGAATTAATTGAACAATTAATCCTCTTTTTGCACCTACTAATAAACCGGCTAATAATAAGACTAGAATGATAATATCTAACATAAATTCAACCCTTTAATCTTTTTATTTCTACTTCTAATTGTTCAACTTGCTCTTTTAGTTTAACATATTCATTTATGGTGTTGAGTGCTGTCAGTACAGCTAGCTTTGCCGTATCTAATGAGGGATTGTGCGAATTTATTTCACGCATTTTATCATCCACCATTGCGGCAACAATCCGCATATGTTCGCTCGTTTCCAAACCAACTACTTTATATGTATGTCCGTATATATCTACTGAAACTTTTATTTTATGTTGCTCTGACAAAGGGGATCCTCCTCATCAAAATCATATTTAGTATCATACCACGAAACTGAGCTACATGTGAATCAAGAGGTACAGAAAGGAACGTGACCATGTCAAATGAAGTTATACAATTATCAACTACACAAATAAAAGAAGTAATGTCTCACTACGCAACTTATAAAATAGAACGGAATGCACCAGGTGTCATTTTCGCTGCCAAACTTAAGGACACTTCGATTACAGCTTATAAATCAGGGAAAATATTATTTCAAGGCAATGGCGCAACGAGAGAAGCTTCGCAATGGGGCACTGTTCAAGAACAGGCAAGTAAAAAAACCAGTTCTACGAAGGGCGATATTTTACCAGATGATTTTGCGACTAAATCGGTCATTGGTTCTGATGAAACTGGTACTGGAGACTTTTTTGGTCCGATAACCGTTTCCGCTTGTTACGTACCGAAAGATAAAATCGAACTGCTACAACTTTTAGGTGTTAAAGACTCAAAAATGTTAACTGATGATTTGATGAGAAAGATGGCATCAGATTTAAAAACATCGGTTACATATAGCACCTTGGTTCTTCGGAACGAAAAATACAATGCCGTTCAAGCAAAGGGATGGTCGCAAGGGAAAATTAAAGCCCTCCTTCATAACCAAGCCTTAAAACATGTGCTCACAAAAATCGCTCCCGATAAACCAGACTTCATCTTAATTGATCAATTTGCAGAACGTGGCATCTACTACAATCATATTAAAGCTGAAAAAGAGATTATCCGTGAGAATGTGTTGTTTTCGACAAAAGCAGAGCAACTACATGTTTCCGTTGCAACCGCCTCTATTTTAGCGCGCGTTGCTTTCCTTGAAGAAATGGATAAGCTAAGTGAAACAGCTGGAATCGTCATACCGAAAGGTGCCGGATTCAAAGTTGATGAAATCGCTGCGCACATTTTGTTGTCAAAAGGTGAGGATTTTTTATCTTCCATTACAAAAAAACACTTTGCAAACACTGGGAAAGCAAAGACCATTGCGAATAAGAAAAAGAGTTAATAATTAGAAAAATTATTCGTGATTTTCATTATGGGATTAAATTTTATCTTTTTAATATTTCCTTGTTTTTTTACTACCTTAGGTTTTGAACTATTATTGCGACACTTAATCGTCGAAGCGAAACTGTTAAGACACCCTTTTTTCTAAGAGAACTTAACAGATAAGACCTTCCAAATGAAAAATTCCGCACAACTTGTTTGCATGAAAACTGGCACAAATCTGTATCTCTTTTCAGCGCGCAGAACCTATAATTAAAAAAAATCCAACTTTTTAAGGTTGGATCAGACTGTAGACAAACTCAATATTTTTTGAGTTTGTCTACAGTCTTTTTTCATTTGAAATTAACATATGACAAATTATTTGGAATCTGATCCCTTTCCTGCGGACGAACGCCTCAATCTCCTCGACCTAAAGGTCTGCGGGGCTTTCGACATCCGTTTTTCCGCGGGGGTGGTTCTGATTCCTTTCCTTTTTTAAAAGTACTGCTTGAGGTGACTATAATGCTTTCAAAACAGTATTCCATTCAACGAGATCAAATTGAAATGATTACTTTAGAACAACTTGTACTTGCGAATCACCTTGTTCGCAAAATTGAGTTGCTCTTAAATTTCTCTTTTATGTATGAATTGGTAGAAGATATGTATTCGGAAGTAGGTCGACCAAGCATTGATCCTGTTATTTTAGTTAAATTGGCATTCATTAAGGATGAATCGAAAGAAATGAAAGAAATCACAACAGATCAAAAGAGTGGATACTATGTAAAAGATGAACGGACAAAGCAGTTCGCTTATTCTTTCCATGCAGCTACAGACAGGAATGGCTTTTTACTAGGAACGATTGTCACACCAGGTAACACACATGATCGTAATATTTTAGAACACAAGTGATTGAGAATTTTGGAAAACCAAAGTCTGTTGCGGCAGATGCAGCTTATAAAAAAACTGCCATCACAAATTTTTTAATAGAAAACAATAGTACTCCTGACTTTCTCTACACACACGAATAAAGGAAGGATTCTTCCGATAGCATGATTATGTGTATGATGAACACTTTGACTGTTCCCTTTGCCCTGCGGGCGAGGTCTTAAAATATTCGACTACGAACAAAGAAGGCTATCGCGAATACAAGTCACCGAAGCACATTTGTGCGACTTGTATTCGCGATAGCACAATGTACCGAGAGTCGAGACCACCAATAAGTCGTGACTCGACATATTTGGCAAGTATATCTTGAAGAAGCTAATCATCTTCGTCACCATGAAGATGTAAAACCTATTTATGCGAACCGTAAAGAAACAATTAAACGAGTATTCGCAGATGGAAAAGAAAAGCATGGCATGCGTTGGACTACGTTAAGGGGACTTAAAAAATTGTTGATGCAGACAATGCTGACTTTCGCTGCCATGAATTTAAAAAAACTTGCCAAATGGACATGGCAAGCCCCAAAAACAGTATACATAATGACCTCGGAGAAATAGCTACACATTGAAGAAAAAAGAAAAAGGGGGTCGGAATAAGAGCATTCCGAACCCCTTTTGTCTACAATCTGATCCAACTTTCTAAGGTTGGATTTCTTTTGTTTATCCTCGAAGTTGTGCGCTGCCCTCTTCTTCAAGTGCTTTCAACACTTTAGTATGAACTTTAACAACTTCTTCATCTGTTAACGTACGTTCTGGATCCTCATAATTCAGTGAGAATGCGACCGATTTTTTACCAGCCTCCATTTTCTCCCCTTCATACAAATCGAATACACGCACATCTTTTAATAATTTGCCACCTGCGTTACGAATAATTTGTTCTAATCCGCCTGCAGCTTGGGCACGATCAACGACTAAAGCAATATCACGTGAAATGGAAGGGAATCTAGGTACTGGTGTATACAACAAAGGTTCTACTGTAAATGTTAACAGCTTCGCTAAGTTTAATTCCATGACATATGTTTCTTTTAAATCACGCTTCTTTTGTTCTGATGGATGTAATTGACCAATGACACCAATTTTGTTTCCAGCAAGTTGAATAACCGCTGTTCGTCCAGGGTGCAATCCGTCTAATTTCACTTGTTCAAATGAAACTTGATCATCTACCCCTAACTTCGCGAAAAGACCTTCCACAATTCCTTTTAAGACAAAGAAATCAACAAGTTTACGTTCACCTTGCCAACTATGATCTAACCATTTTCCAGTCATGACTGCTGCGACGTGCTCTTCTTCAAATGGAAGCCCTTCAGCCGTTTCACCTAAGAAGACTGAGCCCGTTTCAAACAACGTCACTGAATCTGCTTTACGTGCTACGTTGTAAGTAGTCGCTTCAAGCAAATGTGGAATCAATGATTGACGCAATGTACTGCGATCTTCACTCATTGGCATTAATAATTCCGTCACTTCAGCTGTTTCAAGGGCAAAACTTTGTGCTAATTCTTTAGATGTTAATGAATACGTAATCGCTTGGTGTAAACCTGCACCTTCCAAGTAATTACGAACAATACGACGTTGTGCTTGATAAGGTGTTAATCCTCCAGGTGTTGTTTCGCCTTCTGGCAAAGTTAACGGAATATCATCATAGCCATAAATTCTGGCGATTTCTTCTACAACGTCTTCTTCAATTTGAATATCTTGTCTACGAGTAGGTGCTTGAATAAAAAGCTGGCCATTCGCTGCTTCAAAATCAAATTTTAGACGACTTAAAATAGATGACATTTCTTCTAAAGAAATTTTCATTCCTAAGCGATTGTTAATAAAGTCAGGTGAAACAATTACTTCTTTTTGAGATTTGTCCAATTCATCAACGATTACACTTCCGCGAAGGATTTCCCCTCCAGCCAATTCAGCGATTAATTGTGCGGCACGTTCTGCTGCCGCTTCAACACGATTTGGGTCTACTCCTTTTTCAAAACGAGAGCTCGCATCACTACGTAGGTTATGGTCTTTTGACGTTTGTCGCACAGAAGCTGGTTTGAAATAAGCAGATTCAATCACAATAGTTGTAGTACCTTCATGTACTTCCGAGTTTGCCCCACCCATAACTCCGGCAATGGCAACCGCTTCTTGGCCATTTGTAATGACTAAATGATGTGGTTGTAATTCTCGTTCTTGATCATCCAATGTTGTGATTTTCTCACCTTCGTGAGCCGGTCGCACAACTATTTCTCCCGTTTCTAAACGATCATAATCAAAGGCATGCAACGGTTGACCATATTCCATTAATACATAGTTGGTCACATCGACAACGTTGTTATGAGGACGCACACCTGCGGCCATTAAACGTTGTTGTAACCATAACGGAGATTCACCAATTTTGACATTTTTCACGACTTTAGCAATATACATTGGATTAGCATCCATATCCTCTACTCGTAACTTCAATACACCTGCAGCTTCTTCGTTAGACGCTGTGACTGCAATTGAAGGATATTTCATGTCTTCTGAAAGAATCGCCCCGACTTCATA
>JBFGKX010000020.1:0-23533 GCA_041576455.1 Paenisporosarcina sp.
AGGAAATTCAGTCACTTCCATTTCTCGACTAATATATAAGTCACATTGGAAAGCGCGTGTAGCTTCCTTCGATTCGATATCTAATTTGAACTCTTCTACGTCTAGTTGCGCTAGTTCAGCAATGGACACTAAATTTGAGAAAGATTCAACATTTTTGGAATCCATAAAAATTTGTTCTTGTAACATTTGCAGATAGCGCACACCAGCACGTTTTCCTTGTAACTCTGCTGCTTTGACTGCGACAGATGGCAAAGCAGGGTGTATAAAATCACCATCATTGATTGACTCATTTTTACAAAATGAATTTAAAGTAGAAAGTTTCGTGTTTAAGACAACACGTAAGGTGAAATACTTTTCATATTCAACTTGCATTTTTTTAAGAATCGGTTGTAAATCAAAACATGAAGGGCAGAGTGGATCAATAAATGCATAAAGCTCGATTGGCTTAGTGGAACTCGTAGAAACAATCGCTTCGGGCGGAATCTCCAAGTTGTTCACATGATTTCCTCCTCTTGGTCAGGCCGGTTCGTCATATGATGAGCCGTTAGTACAAGTCGATGATAGAAGTCATCACGTATTTTTCCTTCTAACTCTACTTCATCCATAGCAAGCGACATACACTCAAGCCAAGCTTGAGCTCTTTCTGGTGTAATTGCAAATGGCATATGTCTTGCTCGCAACATCGGGTGTCCGTGTTCTTGTGAATATATATTAGGTCCGCCTAAATACTGTGTCATAAATTGTTTTTGTTTACGAACCGTTTCCGTTAAGTCTTCTGGAAATATAGGCTTGAGCTTTGGGTGTGCCGCGACTTTCTCGTAAAACACATTAACAAGTTGCGACAATTTATCCGGACCAATTTCCTCAAAAGGAATTATGGGTTTTCGGGTCATTTTATGAACTCCTTTGCTTTCGCTGTATTCCCATTCTATCAACCTCAAGTATTTTTCTCAAACAAATCGCTTCTAACTAAAGTTATGGAGCCTTCGGCTGCATTAAAATTAAAGATTTAACGGTAGTCACAATGATCGTTCTTTCCCTATCCTATTTCGAATGGACAACTTTCATGAACCTGGCTATTTTTTTATCCGTTTGACGTTGCGGAATTTTGAATGTATCAAGGAATTCATAAAAGTGTTGCCGACCTCTTTTCAAATCACTTACTTCAAACTCCACTTCATAATCAGTATGCCCCAAATAATCAGATCGATCTAAAACAAGTAGCCCATCTTGATAGTTGAGTTCTGAGCGTTGTGTTTTTAACGTGCCAAAAGCATATACTATCCCTGGCAATTGGTGAAAATCAGGATAAATGTTAGTGTGTATTAATCCTTCTTGGAGAATTTTATCTCGATCGATTTCTGAGATATAACAAGTCGTTTCAATCATGGTGTGTGAGTTTTCACCAGGTGATTTTAACGTGAGTTCATTGCGCTCTCCAACAACTCTTAATCGAAAACCCATCCCAGCATCACGTAGCTGATGATCTTTTGTATCAAAATAAGTATTTGTCTGCGTATGGAAATCTGTACTAGATAGGTTGAATTCCTTGCACAGGTTTTCAAACTCTTGTGGTTCTAGTAGATTTTTAAATTCTATTTCTTTTTGTATGCTCAAAAATAAATCACCGCCTTATCTTTTATTATCCTGTAAAAATTGCAAACTGCAACATATGTATAGCTGTGATAAAATATGAGATGAGTAAAGTTTGAAAGGAAGAGCTTACATTGCGTAAAACTTATATTGTAGATACTGGAGTTCAAAAAGGAAAAGAGATTCGCTTTTTATTAAAAGAAGACCCTAAAGGCCATCAAGTAAAAGCTGGAGGTCAATTAATTACTGATTCCGATCGCCATGCATTTGTGTATTTAATGGACCATACAGAAGGATATACATATGTTCAATTCCCATCATCAGTTTGGCCGTTACTAAGTGAATCACTTAAGTCAGACAACGAGCCAAAATTAGCTTGGGGAGAAGAAGACATTGTGCTAGATAATTTTAGAGAAGAATTAGAAATGCTAATTTTTAATATTGAGGGTAATCATAATTATGGGGAAGAATTTTCAAGCGCAGTTGAAGAAGTGTTTAAAGAACAACTTTCATCGCTTTAATACTTTCATCTTTTTTACGATATGAAGGTCTAGGGGGACTCGACATGGGACAATGGGAACGTTTTTTAGAGCCATATAAACAAGCAGTCGATGAATTAAAGATTAAATTTAAAGGAATGAGAGCTCAATATGAAATCGAAAATACGAATTCTCCAATTGAGTTTGTTACGGGAAGGGTAAAACCACTTGCAAGCATCTATGATAAAACATTAGAAAAAGGAATTGCATTTGAACCTTCCTCTCGATTAGTAAATGAGTTGCAAGATATTGCGGGTTTACGGATTATGTGTCAATTTGTTAATGATATCGAAACGGTTGTCGAGTTATTACGTCATCGGCATGATATAAAGGTAGTAGAGGAAAGAGATTATATTTCACATGAAAAACCAAGTGGATACCGTTCTTATCACATGATTGTTGAGTATCCAGTCCAGACCATTCATGGAAAAATAGACATATTAGTAGAAATTCAAATTCGAACATTAGCCATGAATTTTTGGGCGTCAATTGAACACTCGTTAAATTATAAATATAAGGGAATATTTCCAGAAGAAATAAAAAATCGCTTACAAAGTGCTGCTGAAGCAGCGTTTCGACTGGATGAAGAAATGTCACTTATCCGAGATGAAATTCAAGAAGCTCAGAAATACTTTAGTGAATATAAAGAGAGTGGAAATGCAAATTTCACTTCAAATTCTGGTGAGAGTAGGTCGAAGCATTCATGAAATTTGCCATTCAATCAAGAAATGATGCATACTCAAATGAATTGATGGATCGAGCAAAAACATACTTAACCGATTTCGGACTGACTTGGGATGAAGAATCTCCAGATATCGTCATTTCGATAGGGGGAGATGGGACATTACTACATGCCTTTCACCGTTATCGTGAGCAACTTTCAACCGTCGCATTTGTTGGAATTCATACAGGTCATTTAGGATTTTATGCGGATTGGAAACCAACCGAAATCGAGAAATTAGTCATCTCAATTGCAAAAAAAGATTTTGAAGTAATTGAATACCCACTCCTCGAAGCTACGATTAATTATCAAAACAACGATGAGCAAAGTGTGTATTTAGCTTTAAATGAAAGTACAATAAAATCACCCGATGTTACGTTAGTGATGGATGTAGAACTGAACGATAGCCATTTTGAACGTTTCCGTGGAGATGGCCTATGTATGTCAACACCTTCAGGAAGTACTGCTTATAATAAAGCGCTTGGTGGAGCCGTTATTCATCCATCATTAGAAGCGATTCAACTGACAGAAATGGCCTCAATTAACAACCGTGTCTTCCGAACAGTAGGAGCACCGCTTGTTTTACCGGCACACCATACATGTGTCTTAAAACCAGTTAAAGCACCTGATTTCATGGTAACAATTGATCATTTGCAATTGTTACATAAAGATGTAAAATCCATTCAATATCGTGTCGCGAAAGAGAAAGTTCGATTCGCAAGGTTCCGTCCTTTCCCATTTTGGAAACGTGTCCATGATTCATTCATCGATAGCAATGAATAATCAATTTCAACTTACTTTTAATGCAACAGACCAAATATTACTCCGTGAAGCCTTGTCGAACTGGGGGATTTCTAAACGAACATTAACTTCCATAAAATTTTATGGAGGTAGTTTACTTGTCAATGGGATAGAAAAGACGGTCAGGCATCCACTATCAATCGGGGATGTTGTGACCGTCCTTTTTCCTATTGAAATTGTTAGTGAAGGATTAGTTCGACAAAAAGGACACTTAGATATTGTTTTTGAAGATGACGTATTACTAATTGTAAATAAACCATTTGGCCAAAGCACCATTCCTTCAAGGGAGCATCCTTCGGAGACATTGGCGAATTATGTCGCTTATTATTACGAGAAAATGTCTATTCCTTCGACCGTTCATATTTTGACGCGTCTGGACAAGGATACTTCCGGGCTAGTATGTTTAGTGAAAAATCGACATATTCATCACGTTATGAATCAAGGTCATGTTTTAAATAAAACGTATGAAGCAATTGTGCATGGAATTGTAAAGAAAACAACTCAAGAAATTATTGCGCCGATTGGACGAAAAGGAAGTAGTATTATCGAACGTGAAGTCAGTCAAAACGGGCTATTTGCTCATACAGATATTACAGTGATTCGACAAGAGGCAAATATCGCACATGTAAGATGTTTGCTACATACAGGGAGAACTCATCAAATAAGAGTTCATATGGCACATATCGGACATCCTATTGTTGGAGATGATTTATATGGTGGCAAATTAGACTTGATCAAACGACAAGCACTTCATTGTGCCTCAGTTGAAATTAAGCATCCTTTAACCGGAGCCATGTTAACTTTTACTAGTCCCTTACCGACAGATATGAAAAATTTACTACTTTAATCTCCATAATCATGAAATTTTTCCTCTACATATGGTTGGGAAGATGGCACTGATACAATTTCCATTTCAGGATATCTAATTGCAGACAATTTCCCTCCAAAAACGCATCCTGTGTCAATATTCACCGTGTTATGTTTAAAACGAGGACTTTTGACTGGCGTATGTCCATATACGATGAAGGCAGAGCCTTTATAGTGTTTTGCCCAATCTCTCCTCAAGGGCCTGCCATCTGGAAGAGTTTCACCTGTGATGTCTCCATACAATAAGAAAACGGAAATGTTTTTACAAATAGGCTTTCCGATCATATCCTCACGGATCCCTGCATGAGATACAATGAGCTGGTTATTTTCAAGTTGATGATAAAATGGCAAAGCTTCATAAAAAGCAATATACCGTTTTCTAAATTGATCCCGTTTTATTTCGGATAGTTGACTCAATTCAAGGACTGTGGTTTCAAGTCCATGCGAAATTTGAACTTTATTTCCCTTAAAATACCGATAAAGTTTATTGCAATGATTTCCCGGGGAATAAATTAATTGATTAGCGTCTTGAAGGGCAAATAATAAGCGTAAAACAGCAAGTGATTGAGGTCCTCTATCCGTAGCATCCCCTACAAAGGCAAGTTTTCGACCTTTGGGATGAATATAGACCTGTGATTGTTGATGATATCCTAATTTCGAAAACAGTTTTAATAATTCTTCATAACAACCATGAATATCTCCAATGATGTCGTAGGACATGGCAATCACCTCTCTCAAAGAATATATTGCGGTATGATAAGTGTAGCTTATACAATTATAAATAAATAAACGAAATCATATGAAGAAAGGAGGGAGCATAGATGATAGACGATCGTAAAAATAATGAAGAACACCAATTAAATGCTGAACAATTAGTGGCATTGTTAACGCACCACCAAGTTAATGAATTTAGAGAAGAATTCTTAATGCTTCATCCGTATGATCAGGCACAATTTTTTGAAAAGGTGGGACCTGACAGTAGACAGACGATCTATCAATATCTCTCTCCAAAAGAAATGGCCGAAATTTTTCAATCCATTGAACTTGATGATGATGAATATGAGCCATTTTTAAAAGAGATGGATACTACATATGCTGCTGATATGATATCCGAAATGTACACGGATAATGCAGTAGATGTGTTAAATGAATTGAATAAAGATCAAGTAGCCAGTTATTTAACGATAATGGATAATGAATCAGCACAAGAAATAAAAGATTTACTACACTACGAAGAGTATACGGCTGGTTCAATCATGACTACCGAATATGTTGCAATTCCAGAAAATTCAACGGCGCGATCTGCTATGACTATTTTGAGGAATGCTGCTCCTGAGGCTGAAACAATTTACTACATTTTCGTGGTGAATGACCAACATCAATTAACTGGAGTGGTTTCATTAAGAGATTTGATCATTGCAGACGAAGATACATTGATTAAGTCAATACGAAATGAACGTGTGGTCAGTGTATCGGTAAGTGAAGACCAAGAAGAAGTGGCTAGAATGATTAAAGATTATGATTTTCTAGCAGTACCTGTAGTGGATTTTCAAAATCATCTACTCGGAATCATTACCGTCGACGATATTTTAGATGTTCTTGAAGAAGAAGCAAATGATGATTATTCTAAATTAGCAGCGGTTTCAGAAATGGATACCTTTGATAAAGGGCCATTTACTGCGGCGAAAAAAAGACTTCCTTGGTTAATTATTTTATTATTTTTAGGAATGTTTACTGCGAGTTTAATGGGGATATTTGAAGAAACTCTAGATAAAGTAGCGATTCTTGCAGTGTTTATTCCTCTTATCGCCGGCATGGCTGGTAATAGTGGAACGCAAGCACTTGCAGTAGCAGTTCGAGGGATTGCAACTGGCGATATTGAAGAACAAAGTAAAATGAAGTTGCTTATGCGTGAAGCTGGCACCGGTCTTATAACAGGAATTATTTGTGCAATATTTAGTGTTGGCATTGTCTTTTTTATACAACATGATTTATTACTTGGATTTTTAGTAGGAACTGCCATCTTTGGCTCGATTTTTGTCGCGACATTATCGGGGTCTTTCATCCCCCTTCTTATTCATCGGATGAATATTGATCCAGCAGTAGCTTCAGGTCCTTTTATTACAACACTCAATGACATTATTAGTATTTTAATTTACTTAGGGTTAGCGAGCATATTCCTAACACAACTTTAAAGATAATTACAAAGCTCTTCTTAAAATATTCTTTTGTATGGCCATTTAGGTTGATGTTATTTCCCTCTAAGTTGACAGAGTGTTGTTCTAGGTTGACAGAGTCTCGCTCCAGGTTGACAAAGTGTCGTTCCAGGTTGACAAAAAGCCATTCCAGGTTGTAAAAAATGAATGGTAGTGTTAGTTTTTCCATATTCATCATGATAAAGTATCAGTTAATCGAGACTCAATGAGACAAAACCTGTCCCAATTGAAATCGAGTAGCTGGTGCTTTTTAAATTTTTTTGCACTTTTGTTTTTTGTGATGTATTATTAGTACCAGGTGATAATAAAAAGGAATATTTAGGGGGATTTTTTCATGTCTTTATCTTTACAAGGGAAAACTTATGTCATTATGGGTGTAGCGAATAAGAGAAGTATCGCATGGGGAATAGCTCAATCACTGGATAAAGCGGGAGCAAACATTATCTTTACTTATGCTGGAGAGCGTTTTGAAAAACCAGTGCGCGACTTAGTGGCAACTTTGGAAGGGAATCACGAATTGGTACTTCCTTGTGATGTAACAAATGATGAAGATGTGGAGAAATGTTTTTCAACGATTCAGCAAGAAGTCGGTAAAGTCGATGGATTAGCACACTGTATCGCTTTTGCGAAAACAGAAGAATTAGCGGGAAATTTCTCAGATACGTCCCGAGAAGGTTTTTTACTCGCGCATAACATTAGCTCATTCTCATTAACAGTCGTTGCTAAAGCTGTAAAACCATTAATGACAGATGGTGGCAGCATTGTCACATTAACGTATTTAGGTGGAGAAAAAGTTGTTCCAAACTACAACATTATGGGTGTTGCGAAAGCTTCTCTAGATATGTCAGTTCGTTATTTAGCTGCAGATTTAGGCAAACACAACATTCGTGTAAATGCGATTTCGGCTGGACCAATTCGCACTTTATCTGCGAAAGGTGTAAGTGATTTTAATAGTGTCTTAAAAGAAATTGAAGAGCGTTCACCGCTTCGCCGTAATACAACGCCAGAAGAAGTAGGCGATACAGCACTATTTTTATTTAGCCAATTATCTCGTGGGATTACGGGTGAGACAATTCATTGTGATAGTGGATTTCACATTTTGTAAACCCTCGGCATAAACTATGGCAAAAAGGGTGTGAATATTTCATTGGAAAATGAACCGCTCCTTTTTGTCCAAGGTCCGCCGGTCTATCGGCACGTGCGTAACGTATCTCATTGGCAAGAAGAAAGTACCTCAATCTTTCCAGAGCCAGTCGCAAAAGTAGTCGAAATTGATCCATTAATGTGGAAAAGGCTGCGATTTTTAACATCTGAATTTGCAAAACATGTTTATAAACCACTATGTTTTGAACTGCAAAATGATGAAAAAATTTGTGGGGTTGTTGATGAATTACAACCAGAACATGTTCAAATCACATCACCTGAAGGTGAATTTACATCAGTAGATATTAAAGAAATCAAAGAAATTTGGTGGGGTGAAAAAGTCCTTCCAACCCGTATTTAAACTGTAAAGAGAGCACCCATTTATTTAGAATGGGTGCTTTTTTATGGAGATTTTGAAAAGCTCACTAAAAGTCTTTTTTACCCAAAAATGAAAACAGATTCATAATGATAATAATCTTGGACAACCTATAAGAAAATCAAGCCCGACTTCTTTTAAGGAGAAGTCGGGCTTATTAGACACTGCACGCTTGACGTGTTTAATTTTTATTCACAAACATCTAAAAATACGTCTGCCACACATTCAACGCCACAGAAACAATTCAAGTCAACAGTAATACAGCTGCTAGAAAGTCGGAAGTTTTGTACTTCACAAATTTTCTTCAAGTTGAGTTTAGTGCCACAATCTGTCAGGAGATTTACTTCTTTTCTATGCCGATTTAAAGGTTCCAACACTCGAAGTGTTGCACAGCAACCATCAAAGATGTCTTCTACGCGGAAGAATACGGAGAAGCAATCTGTGTCAGGACAATCGGTGTCACGGAAAAATGATTTGAATGGAGTTCCGTCCTTAGTTAATAGCATGAATACACGTGTATCAGCTTGATCGCGTGAAGGACTTACTAAGCCTCCAAGTGGCTCTAAAAAGCAATTTGTTGGACATACAGGACAGTCCATGTCCGTTACTGCATCTTGAATATCTTTAATCGCACGAACTACATCACACACACAACGATTTTTTGAAAAACCATGAACAGAAGATGATGATGAAGATTCCAAGTTACGCCCACATCCCATTTTTTTTTCACCTCACTATCTTTAAGTCTTTATACTGTATGTCGGGTGTATTTAATAAACAGGGCTCCTATACCTATTCATACATAAACATTTGCAAAATTACCATACTAGGGAAAAAGGTGGACCCGCGATGAAAAATCTCTTAATGCTAAGTATTATTTTATTGTTGATTTCAGGATGTTCAGACTCAGCCAAAATTTCGATTTATCATGTGGATGATGA
The DNA here is from genome assembly GCA_041576455.1 of Paenisporosarcina sp. GTDB lineage: Bacteria > Bacillota > Bacilli > Bacillales_A > Planococcaceae > Paenisporosarcina. The sequence goes on from JBFGKX010000020.1 coordinate 9,198, forward strand.
TCAAGAAGAAATTGAAGCACTCGAGAACGTTTTACAAGATAATCAAAAATTAAGTGAAGCAGCAGGTGTGTTTTTTGATCATCAACTTGCCGTTTCTTTGCAAGTAAAACCGATGTCAAAATTCAATAAAGAAAAAATTAAGAAATCAGTTGAAAAAGAAGTGCAAGCCAAGTTTCCAAATCATGATGTATTTGTATCAAGTGATTTAAAAATTACTTGGGAACTCATGAAAATCATTGAAGAACGCCCAATAGAGAAAGAGTTGGAAGAAGACTTAGCGAAACTGCAGTCTTTGGCGAAGGAGGAAACGTAATGGATGCAAATACCTATCAACAAACAGTGGATCAACTTGCACCTAAGCGTCCAGTTTTGAGAAATTGTTTTACTGCCTTTTTGACGGGTGGAATTATTTGTGCGATTGGCCAACTCATTTCATTTGTTTATATGTATTTTTTCCCCTTTACGGAACGTACTGCGAGTAACCCAACTGTAGCGACAATGATTTTTATTGCGATGATTTTGACAGGAACCGGTTACTACAAAAAAATAGGACAATTTGGTGGAGCGGGGTCTGCAGTTCCTGTAACGGGTTTTGGCAACGCAGTCATTTCAGCTGCGATTGAACACAAATCAGAAGGGTTTATTCTTGGAGTAGGTGCTAACATGTTTAAGTTGGCTGGTGCGGTGATTGTTTATGGCGTATTTTCAGCATTTATTGTCACTTTAATTAAGACTATTTTGGTGAACATAGGAGGGATTTCCTGGTGAAAAATGCCCGGACGATTCAATTTGTTTCTAAGCCAAGTATTGTGTCTACCGCAGTAGCTGTGGGGCCTCTAGAAAAACAAAGTCCATTTCATCCTCATTTCGATTTGATATATGAAGATGAAAGATTTGGACAAGAAACGAATGAAAAAGGCCATGCTCAATTGATAGAAGAAACATGTAGATTGGCTTTAATGAAAGCTGGTCTTCAAATCCCTGATATCGATCTTTTTTTAGCTGGAGATTTGGTTAATCAAATGACGCCTACAAATTTTGCAGCGCGACAATTAACGACCCCTTTTATGGGGATGTTTTCGGCTTGTGCAACAAGCGTTTCATCTCTGATTACAGCAAGCTTCTTTCTTGAATCAAATCATATGGACAGAATCTTATTTGGGGCAGCAAGTCAACACAATGCAGTAGAAAGACAATTTCGATATCCGATTGAATATGGAGCTCAAAAACCACCAACAGGTCAATGGACGGTTACTGGTGCTGGATTTGGAATCCTTTCACATCATATAAGTGGAAAACCTTTTGTTCACTCTGCAACGATTGGGAAAGTTATTGATTGTGAATGTATAGATCCTCTGGATATGGGGAGTGCAATGGCACCAGCTGCATTTGATACAATTCAACAGCATCTGGCTCAAAACAAAGGAACGTCCTACGATTTCGTAATGACTGGAGATTTAGGGAAAAACGGGTATACGATATTACAAGAACTTATTCAATCAAGTGGCGTTTCCTCATATCTAATTGATAATTATCGAGATGCAGGTGCAGAGTTTTACGGGAAAGATAAAAAATTTCTATCGGGGGCAAGTGGAGCAGGTTGCTCAGCTTCTGTTTATTTTGGTCCTATATATGCGGAATTATTAGCAAAACAGTGGAAAAAAGTTTTACTTGTAGCAACTGGCGCTTTATTATCCCCATTATCATTTCAACAAGGCGAAAGCATTCCCTGTATTGCTCATGCCGTTGAATTGTGGATGGAATGAGGTGAGATTATGATTTTTTCTGTCATTATTGCGTTTGTTGTAGGTGGCTTAGTTTGTGTAATCGGACAACTTCTTTTTGATGTAGCCAAATTAACACCTGCGCATACACTAAGTTTATTAGTTGTCGTTGGTTCTGTCTTAGACGGCTTCGGCTTATATGAACCATTTATCGATTTTGCTGGAGCTGGAGCAACCATTCCAATTACTTCATTTGGGAATTCACTTACACATGGTGCAATGCAAGAGGCTGAAAAGCACGGAATTATTGGTGTCTTAACCGGTATGTTTGAAGTAACAAGTTCAGGAATTAGCGCAGCCATTATTTTTGGTGTGATTGGTGCTTTTCTTTTTAAAGCTAAAGGTAAAGTGTCTTGATTAAAGAGCCCTCTTCATTTGTCCTAATTTGCATATTCTAGGTCGAATGGGAAGGGAGGGAATCGATATGTATGGAAATTGCAACCCCTACGGTGGTTATCAACAAATGTATCCAACTCGTTCGCCTTATAAAGGGTCAACATTTGTCCTCATAGTTGTACTATTTATCCTATTAATCATCGTGGGTAGTAGTTTTGTTAGATAGGAGGAGAACAAATGCACGACTCATTTTTTAAGAAGATCGAACAAAAAACCGGTGTTTCGATGGATGAAGTATTTGCGTTAGCAAATGCAATACAATATGCAGATTTTTCAGATGAACGACAAGTGAAAAAAATTGTCCGTAAAGTATCGAAAGTTGCAGGAAAACCGATTTCTAAAGACCTTGAAGAGCAAATTGTTCAGTCTGTTATTCAAAAAGGAGATAAGCTAAATCTAAATGAAATAGCATCCATGATGAATCAGAAGAACGAATAAAAGAAGGGGATGGACCATGCGTCTAATGATTTTAGGCAGTATGGTTCGCCCTTTTTTCATGTTCATTGACATGCATTAGTCAGCTTAGATGCTCATTCATATAAAAATCCCCAAAAAAAGAGGTGACCCATAGCACAATAATTCTTAGCCATTGGGTAACCTCTATTGTTTATAGTTGTTTTTGCATTGCACGATGTGGAATGCCAGCATCCATGAATTCTGGGGATGTGATTTGATAATCAAGTTTTTCATAAAAAGGAACCGCATAAGATTGAGCGTAAAGTTTAACTGTTTTTAACTTAGCCGACTTTGAATAAGATTCCATCGTTTCCATTAATAAATTCCCTAAATGTTTACCTCTATATTGTGGCAAAATACAGACACGTTCTACTTTTGCTATACCAGGTTCAGGTACTCGGATACGTCCTGCACCAATTGGGATATCTCCATCATATGCAATGAAATGTACAGCTGATTGATCATGCTCATCTAACTCTAAATGTACTGGAACGGCTTGTTCATCTACAAACACTTTCTGACGAACACTAAAAGCGTTGTCACGTTCCATATCTGTTTCGACTTGTTTCGCTTTTATCAACTTAATTTTCAGCTCCAGTCAAACGGAAAGTTTCATATACCGTCCACGAGCCATCTTCAAGTTGGTAGAGTAAATGTAAGCGGTCAACCATTTCTTCATGATTTACACCAACCATTTTTAATTGGCCATATATGTCATCATGTTCCCCTGAAGACAATTTTTGTGCAATGGTAATGTGTGGAACAAAAGCATATTCCGGTTTTTCACTTAAGTCATCCTTGTGGAGTTCTTCATGTAAGGTAATTAATGGTTCGTTTTGTTCTACCTTAAAGTAAATCGCATTAGTCACAGGTGAAAAAGAGCTTACTCCTGTTACGTTTAGTTTAAACGGTTTATGACGTTGAACCACATTGCGAATATTCGTCGATATTACATCGATTTCAGTGTCATTTGCTTCAAAAACACCTTTAATCGTCATATGAGGAGTAATAAGTGCATAATGTGGGTCATAACGTTTCCGATATGAATTAGCTAAATCTTGTAGTTTTTTAGATGGGAATGCAACGACTCCATATTTCATCCTAAAAACCTCCTTTTATATTGAATTAGAACATACTTTTATTATAGCAAACTTTATGGATTAAGAATTCGTTTCCTGCTTAGAGTGCGAAATTCATTTTCATTGCACGCTTAAGGTCAGGTTGCCAATGTTTCCAAGTGTGTTCTCCTTCAAATTCGTCATAGAATGTCGAAAATCCTCTCTCTTGCATTAAAGAATTTAGTAAGCGATTAGGTTTTAAGAAGTCTTCTATTTTCCCATTTGTCGTCTTTACCTGATTTTCGCCGGTTCCAATCACATGGTATACCGAGAAAGAAGAAGGCGATTGAACGTTTTTCACTTTGGATAAAACATATTCATTTACCATTGGAGAGTGTAAAATAACTTTGCCAAATATATTTGGATACTTTATAGCTGCAAGTAGAGAAACTGTTGCTGCCAAGGAATCACCAATCAAAGCTCTGCCCATTCCAATTTGGTAGGTAGGGTATGTGTCATCTAAATATGGGACAAGTTCATGTGCTAAAAAACGTAAATAAGCTTCATGTTTTGCACCAGTAGGGTGATATTTTTGACGACGATCTTCGACACTCTTGTAAGGAACACCGACAATAATCAAATTTTCAATTTCTTTATTTTCAAGAAACTCGTCTGCAACACGAGAAATACGACCTAACTGAAAATAATCTTTCCCGTCTGATGCAATTAAAACTGTATATTTATAAAGTGGTGAATAATTTGCTGGTACATAAATCAGCAGTTGCATATCTTCTTGTAGGGCATCACTAAATAACGTGACGTCTTGTACTGTACCCTTAGACATCAGATGTTAACCTCCTCTAAACATGGTTAAAGAAATTGTACCATAATGCAGTGGTAAGGTATAATTATGAATAAAGACAGCAAGAACTGAATGAAATGGAGATGACTTAATGATTGAAAATCAAGGAAGAGTTCATTCTGAAAAAGTATATGAATCTACAAAAGCAGCTTTAATACGTCGTGGTGTATCAATGGAAGAAATTGCTCAAATCGTATTTGAAATGCAAGTCGTTTATAATGTGGGTCTTACTCTTGAGCACTGTATTGAATCCGTGGAAAGTGTCTTAAAAAAAAGAGAAATGCAACACGCCATATTAGTTGGCGTTGAACTCGATGAGTTAGCTGAGAAGAATATGTTATCTGCTCCTCTTCAACAAATTGTAGAGTCTGATGAAGGATTATTTGGGGTAGATGAAACCATTGCTTTAGGATCAGTATTTACGTACGGAAGTATTGCTGTTACAACCTTTGGACATTTGGACAAAAATAAAATTGGCATTATTAAAAAATTAGATACCAAAGTTGGCAATGGGATACATACATTTTTAGATGATTTAGTTGCTAGTATTGCAGCTTGTGCATCTTCACGAATAGCACATCGAACCCGTGATTTAGAGGAACATCATGAAACTTTTGCAGATATTAACCCTCAAGAAACAGCACCAGAGACAAAAATAGAAGGAACAACAACTTAATTAATAGAAGAAACTAACTTTTCTAACAACTTTACAACCATATATTCAGTTATGCTAAAATAAAAACCGTAAGACTATTCACGTTAAGGGGGATATTATTCATGAAAAAGAAAAAATTAGGAATTGTTGCTGCACTAGGGTTAACTGCATCTTTATTATTAAGTGCATGTAATTCTGGCAGTGATGAAGAATACAAATTTTTAAGCATTGTAACAGGTGGAACAACTGGTACATACTATGCACTTGGTGGAACACTAGCTCAAATCATTTCAGATGAAACAAAAGTTGAAACAACTGCAGAAGTTTCTCAAGCATCAGCAGCTAACATGACAGCGCTTAAAGATGGAAAAGCTGAATTAGCATTTGTACAAACGGATATTGCTTACTATGCAACAGCAGGTGAGTTCATGTTTGAAGGAGATGCTATCGAATCGATTTCAGCAATCGGTGCACTATACCCAGAAACAGTGCAACTTGTAACAACATCTAAAACTGGCATTACATCATTTGCTGATTTAAAAGGGAAAAAAGTATCGGTTGGTGCACCTGGATCAGGAACATTTGCAAATGCTGAGCAATTATTAGAAATTCACGGGTTATCAATGGACGACATTAAAGCGCAAAACTTAGACTTTGGTGAGTCACAAGAAAGTCTACAGTCTGGTCAAATTGACGCTGCATTCATCACTTCTGGTACTCCGACTGGCGCAGTAGAAAGCTTAAACGCTACGACTGAAGTTGTAATCGTACCAGTTGAAGTGGCTAAAGCAGAAGAGTTAATCGCGAAATACCCATACTATGCGAAGGAAACAATTCCTGCAGGCACATATGGCATGACTAACGAAGTTTCAACCGTTTCAGTGCTTGCGATGTTAGCTGTTAGCAATGACCTTCCTGAAGAATTAGTATATAACATTACAAAAGCAATTTATGAAAATACTGACAGAATCACGCATCCTAAAGGTCAATTCATTAAAGCTGAAACCGCTTTAAACGGGATTGATATTAATATTCACCCAGGTGCACAAAAGTATTTTGATGAAGTGGGCACAACTAAAAAATAATGATTTAAAGTGACGATGAAGCTTCATTCTAAGCTTCATCGTTCTTCTTCTTTTATAAGTGGGGAGCATCTAATGAGAAAGCGCAAATTAATTATTTTAGGAATAGTATTGATTTTTGTCTTGATAATTGCGATAATCCCTTACAAATGGAGTTTTGTATTCTTCGAGCAACGGACAACCCATCCGGTTGCCTATCTTCCTCTTGAAAATGAAAATACTTTCCAAATCCGCTATACCCATTCCATTCATCTATCAGATGTCATCGAGACCTATAAAGTGACTAAGAATCATGTGATTCAACTTTCAGCACTCGAGTATGAAGATTTTGCAATTGGTATGCCATCTGGTGCAGGTAAAGGTGAAAATTTTGTCGAAAAAGATGGGAAGTATTACATCACAAATATGTCCCAAATGTTACCGTCATTTAATATTCTTATTGGCGATGTAAATCGAGACTTAGCTTTTCGGTATTTAGGGCATGAACATAATTTAAAAGATTATTTAACACGAGGCGAAACGTATACTTTTCAAGTAGCACGGTTGTCTCTGGTTGATCAACTGAGAGGAGCGAGGCTTCGTGAGCAAGAAAGAAAACCTCACTGAACAACATGAAAAGTTTGAGCAATTGTCGGAAGAAGAACAACGACAAATTTTAGAAAAATACGATCCTGAATCTAATACAAGAGATTTAAAAGGAATTATGTTAAAAGTAGTATTCTTTGGATTACTAGCTTTTTCTTTATTCCAATTATATACAGCTGTTTTTGGACAATACACAGCATACCTTCAACGGTCAATTCACTTAGGATTTGCTTTATCTTTAATTTTCTTATTATTTCCAGCAATTAAAAAGAGAGACAGAGAGAAAAAGAATAAAATTCCATTTTATGACTATATTTTGTCTATACTATCAATAGGGGTTGGCTTATATTGGCCGATTATGGCAGGAGAGTTATATTTCCGAGTGGGAAATGTAACAACTCTTGATTTAATCGTTGGATTAACAGCCCTCTTATTAACACTAGAGGCAACACGCAGAGCTGTTGGAATGCCGATTACAATAATCGCTTCAGTATTCTTAGCTTATGCATTTTTCGGACCATATTTCCCAGGTTTCTTGGCTCATCGTGGTCAAGACTTAGAAAGTGTCGTTCAATTAATGTTCTTTACTACAGATGGTATTTTAGGTACACCATTAGGGGTATCAGCAACATTTATCTTCGTCTTCTTGCTCTTTGGGGCTTTCTTAGTGAAGACCGGTGTAGGGCAATATTTTAATGATTTGGCGGTAGCATTTGCTGGACACTTAGTAGGTGGTCCAGCGAAGGTAGCCATCTTCTCAAGTGCGTTGCAAGGGACAATATCAGGAAGTTCTGTAGCTAACGTGGTTACATCTGGTTCTTATACAATTCCAATGATGAAAAAACTTGGGTACAAAAAAGAATTTGCCGGTGGAGTAGAAGCGGCTGCATCAACAGGAGGCCAAATCATGCCTCCAATAATGGGTGCCGCAGCATTCTTAATGGTGGAGTTCATTGGTGGTATTAAGTATTGGGACATTGCAAAAGCCGCTGCAATACCAGCTCTTTTATATTTTACAGGGATTTGGATCATGACACATTTTGAAGCAAAACGTGTGGGGTTACGCGGGTTGTCTAAAGAAGAAATGCCAAATCGAATGGAAGTTTTGAAGAAAATTTATTTATTGTTCCCAATCGTTGGAATTATCGTCTTCTTATTAATCGGAATTCCGACCATGCAAGCAGCACTTTGGGGAATTGTACTCACAATTATTGTAAGCTCATTTGATAAAAAAACCCGCCTTGGAATTCGTGACATGATTGAAGCGCTAGTAGATGGTGCTCGAACAGCGCTTGCAGTTGCTGCAGCGACTGCCGCAGCTGGTATAATTGTTGGTGTCGTTGTAAAAACAGGACTTGGTTTGAGTTTAGCGAATGGGTTAGTTTCAGCTTCCGGCGGGAATATCTTATTAACGCTATTCTTTACAATGCTTGCTGCAATCGTCCTAGGGATGGGTTCACCAACAACTGCAAACTATGTAATTACATCAACGATTGCAGCTCCTGCAATCATTACATTGTTAATGCTTGATTTACCTGATGGCGCAGCAGTTCCAATATCTATTGCGTTATCTGCCCATTTATTCGTATTCTATTTCGGTATTGTTGCCGATATAACACCACCAGTTGCATTAGCTGCATTTGCAGCGTCTGGTGTGTCTGGAGGGGATCCGATAAAAACAGGGTTTGTTTCCGCAAAATTGGCAATAGCTGCCTTTATCATTCCATATATGTTCGTTTTATCACCCGAACTATTAATGATTAATACAACAGCTCCTCAACTCATTTGGGTATTGATTACTGCCATATCCGGTATGATATCAATTGGTGCTGGAATGATTGGCTATTGGTACCGTGATGTGAAATGGTATGAGCGTATTTTGGCAGTCGTTACGGGGTTACTTCTTATATACCCAGAAGGATTCTCAGACATTATTGGTTTAGTACTATTCATTTCATTATTCGCGATTCAATATTTCACTCGAGATAAGAGCCTTGATAAAAATAAAACAGCTACTGCTGTTTAAGTTTCATACTTTTAAGACCGCAATGGAGAAAGACTCCATTGCGGTCTTTTTTAATAAGTACGTATAAAGATATCCCTTCTTTGAACATACTGAGATGTATCATACAACTTTTGTAAAGAAGTCTAAGGACAATCCTACAATGAATAAACTAGTAAGCATAAGTTTAAATTAAAGGAGTGAATAGTATGGAAGATCGTCTCATTGAAAGTTTAGGCCATTATTTCGTCTATCATAAAATCAGAGAACGTTATGGACTTACATTTGCGCAGTTTATTGAAAAGTGGCAGCGAGGCGTTTGGGAAGCATAATTTTAAAATGGGAAAGCATCTTTTATAAAAATGATGTTTTCCCTTTTTAATGAAGGAGAAGGCTTTAAGTTTAAATCAAAAATAAAAGGGAATCTTTAAGTATGTGCATTCAAGAAACTCTGGAATACATGAAAGTAGAATATTGCCGATAATGACATAGCTCATGACGGCCGTATAGGTTTGTTGTGTTTCATTCAGCAATTAAAGATATCCCCGTTATAAATTCTAAATGTGACGTACAATCATAAGGAGGTAGAAAAATTTGTTTGATTACACAGTTGAAACGCAGAAAAGTATTGAACAAGCAATTACAGACTTAGAAACAAACTTAAAAGAAGAGCAATTTGGCGTATTGTGGATGTTTGATATAAAAGAAAAACTTCAAGATAAAGGTTTAGAATTTGAAAAAGAATTTAAAGTTCTAGAAGTATGTAATCCGCTTGAAGCTCAAAAAGTACTTAATGAAAATGAAATGGCTGGATACTTTTTACCATGTAAAATCGTTGTGTATGAGAAAGATGGGAACACGAAAATTGGAATGCCTAAACCAACTGCACTTATTAGCATGTTAAATGATGAACAAATGAAACAAATTGCGAAAGACATTGAAGATCGTTTGATTGGTTGTATAAATAAAAGTAAATAGTTAATGAATACTTATCTTTTATTTGTGTTCTGTTAAATGACAGCATTGATTTAAGAGGAGCTTTGAAACAATACTGAGCGAATCATTGATAATCTACTTTCAAGTTTTACAAAGGCTTAAGTCTTGTTGTGTTATTCTTAAATTTAGTTGTAAAGGTCATAAGTTCAGTTGTATTCTTAATAACTAAGTTCTATTTATGGTAAGTAATCAATTTAACGAAAACCAACCGTAATGTTGCACAGAGCCTTTACTAAAAGAATGAATGAATTTAGAAACATCAATCGCTATCCTTAAAATCAACTAGTGGGCAACTACTTAATAATAGAAGTTGCCTACGGTATGCTGGTTTAATCTAATTCTCACAGATAGGAATAAAGATGAGTAGTTCTTGATAAGGAATTTAAAAATCATTTTTTAACGTGATGGGTTGACATCTTTTTTTTTATCAAGTAATATACCCCTATGGGTAATTGGTTATTAACATTCCCAACTCACTAGGAGGTTTGAAAATGACTATAGATCGTGTTTTAGATGTAAAGGGGTTTGCATGTCCTATACCAATCGTAAAAACGAAACTAGCATTTCATGGGCTTACAAGTGGTGAAGTATTAGAAATTCATACAACCGATAAAGGCTCAATAAATGATCTTACAGCGTGGTCAAAATCTGGCGGTCACGAACTGTTGAAACATGAAGTTGATTCCGATATCATCAAATTTTGGATTAAAAAGGGTTAAGAGAATTCGATAAATCCTTTTTAAATAAATGTAGTTTCAAGATATAAAAAACGATTATTCTGAGGAGGACAAACGAATGATAACAATGTCTGCAAAAGAAATAGAACTATTTGTAAATGAAGGTAAATCATTAAATATTCTCGACGTCCGTGAAGTTGAAGAAGTAGCTGGTGGGAAAATTCCTGGAGCAGTAAACATTCCATTAGGTTTAATTGAGTTTCGAATGAATGAGTTAGATAAATCAAAAGAGTATACTATCGTATGTCAATCAGGTGGTAGAAGCGGTATTGCGTCACAATTTTTAGAAAGTCAAGGCTACCAAGTGATTAACATGGCAGGCGGGATGTTTGCCTGGGATGGCGAAACTGAATAAAAATTTTTAATACTAAAAATACCCTAGTAGGTATAAAACGGGAGGTTTAACGTTGAATAATCTAAAGGTAAACGTAGTTTTAGATGCCAAAGGACTCGCATGTCCTATGCCTATTGTGAAAACAAAGAAGGCAATGAATACATTAGAAGCTGGACAGGTTTTAGAGGTTCAAGCGACTGATAAAGGATCAATAGCTGATCTTAAAGCTTGGGCTGGTAGTACAGGTCATCAATATTTAGGCACACTTGAAGACGGCGATGTGTTAAAGCATTATTTAAGAAAATCAGCTGGTGATGAAGAAATTGAAAGAAAGCATCCATATGTGACGAATAATGAAGACTTAGAACAGAAACTTAAAGAGAATACTGACATTGTGATTATTGATGTTAGAGAATCTGCAGAATATGCTTTTAACCATATTCCTAATGCTGTTTCCATTCCGTTGGACGAATTAGAGAGTCGATTGAGTGAATTAAACAAAAATGAACAAGTATTTGTGATTTGTCGTACTGGGAACCGAAGCGATTTTGCGGCACAAAAGTTGGTTGATAACGGCTTTGATAATGTCATGAATGTAGTCCCTGGCATGAGTCAGTGGTCAGGAGAAACGACCAGTATAGACCGTTAAATAAAAGGAGAAAGTTGATTCTCAAATAAAAGAAGATCTTTAAAGTTGAAAAATTAATCAAAATGATAAAACAAAACTAGGAGGAATTATTAATGAATACAAAAGTAGCAATTATCGCAAGCAATGGTGGATTATTTGATGCATATAAGGTGTTTAACGTGGCAACAGCAGCAGCAGCAACAGATCAAGAAGTATCAATTTTCTTCACATTTGAAGGACTAAACTTAATTCATAAAGAAGCTTATCAACAACTAGCGATGCCAGAAGGCAAAGAACATTTCGCAGAAGGTTTTGCTAAAGCTAATGTACCTGCTATTCCAGAATTAGTCGAAATGGCACAAGATCTTGGAGTGAAATTCATTGGTTGCCAAATGACTATGGATGTTATGGGATTAGAAAAAGAAGCATTTGTTGATGGAATTGAAGTAGGTGGAGCAGTATCATTTTTAGAGTTTGCTAAAGATGCCCATGTAACTCTAACATTCTAATTAAATTTTTTAAGAAATTTAATACCCTAGGAGGTAATTGAAGAATGACTGTAAATTCAATGACGACACAAGAAATAACAAAAAAAGTAATGAATCAAGAGGAATTATTTATTTTAGATGTTCGCAATGAAAGTGATTTTCATGATTGGAAAATTGAAGGGAAAAACTTTGATTACCTAAATGTACCTTATTTCGATTTACTTGATGGCGTAGAGGAAATCATGGATAAAATTCCTGCAGGGAAAGAAGTATTAGTTGTTTGTGCAAAAGAAGGGTCTTCGATTATGATTGCTGAAATGCTATCTGATGAAGGGCGCACAGTTTCTTACCTAAAAGGTGGGATGAAAGCTTGGAGTGAACATTTAGAGCCTATTAAAGTTGGGGATTTAAAAGATGGGGGAGCTATCTATCAGTTTGTACGCATTGGTAAAGGTTGCTTATCTTACATGGTTGTCTCAAACGGTGAAGCGGCAATTATTGACTCTACAAGGATGACTGATGTCTATCTTGAATTTGCAAAAAGTATTGACGTAAATGTTACGCATGTATTTGATACACATTTACATGCAGATCATATTTCAGGTGGACGAGTGATTGCTAATAAAACGAACGCAACATACTGGTTGCCACCAAAAGATGCAACTGAAGTGATTTTTGATTACAAACCATTAGAAAGTGGTAGTAATGTAACTATAGGAAATACAACGATCAATATACACGCTTTGTATTCACCGGGTCATACAATTGGGTCAACATCGTTTGTTGTAGATGAAAAGTTCTTACTCTCTGGTGACATTCTATTTATTGATTCAATCGGAAGACCCGATTTAGCTGGTATGGCAGAAGATTGGGTTAAAGATTTGAGAGAAAGTCTTTATGAACGCTATAAAGACTTGTCAATGGATTTAATCGTTCTTCCGGCACACTTTATGATTATTGATGAATTAAATGAAGATGGAAGTGTTTCTGAAAAATTAGGTACATTGTTTGAAAGAAATCATGGACTCAATATTGAAGATGAAAATGAATTTAGAAAATTAGTGTCAGAGAACTTGCCTCCACAACCAAATGCATATCAAGAAATTCGTCAAACGAATATGGGGATAATCACCCCAGATGACGAGAAACAGCGTGAAATGGAAATTGGACCAAATCGTTGTGCAGTAAGATAATTTATAATATTGGAGGAATTTTTATATGGACGCAATTAAAATATTAGATGCAAAAGGCTTAGCATGTCCAATGCCAATTGTAAAAACTAAAAAAGCAATGAATGAACTTGAAGTTGGCCAGGTATTAGAAATTCATACTACCGATAAAGGTGCGATTAATGATTTAACAGCTTGGTCAAAAGCTGGCGGTCATGAATTACTGAAACATGAAGAACAAAATGATGTTTTAATGTTTTGGATAAAAAAAGGATAAAAGATTAAGGAATCCGAATTGGATTCCTTTTCCTAAAAGGAGGGATCTTAATGGACTTTGGATTTATCATTACCATTTTCTTAATAGGATTTATCGGTTCATACATTTCAGGAATGCTTGGAATCGGTGGTTCAATTATAAAATACCCAATGCTTTTATACATTCCACCTTTGTTTGGTTTAGCAGCATTTAGTGCACATGAAGTATCCGGCATAAGTGCTGTTCAAGTGTTTTTTGCGACGATAGGTGGAGTATGGGCATACCGTAAAGGTGGCTATTTAAATAAAGCTCTAATTATTTCCATGGGATCTAGTATATTAATTGGTAGTTTTGTAGGAAGTTACGGATCAAAATTAATGAGTGAAGATGGCATTAATTTAATCTACGGTATTTTAGCGTTAATTGCAGCTGTAATGATGTTTATTCCCAAAAAGGGAATCGATGATATCCCTCTTGATCAAGTGAAATTTAATAAGTGGCTAGCTGCATCACTTGCTTTAATCGTTGGTATTGGTGCAGGAATCGTTGGCGCAGCCGGCGCATTTTTATTGGTTCCTATTATGTTAGTTGTGTTGAAAATTCCAACTCGAATGACAATTGCTTCATCACTTGCAATCACCTTTATCTCATCCATCGGTGCAACTGTAGGAAAGATTACCACAGGCCAAGTCGATTACTATCCAGCTGCTATTATGGTGGTTGCGAGTCTTATAGCATCACCGTTAGGGGCTATGGCAGGGAAAAAGGTAAATACAAAAGTATTACAAATTATTTTGGCGGTATTAATACTTGCTACAGCCATTAAAATTTGGATGGACATTTTATAA
>JBFGKX010000021.1:0-19220 GCA_041576455.1 Paenisporosarcina sp.
AATTTAGGTGAGATAAGTAATTTTGTACAACCTGGCGAGGCACTTTGTCAACCTGCACCGTGATTCTGTCAACCTGGAGAAAGATTCAATCATAGTAAATAGAACTAATTAAGCGACGGCTCTTAGCCGTCGCTTTTGCTGTTTAGCGAGTAATTTAGGTAAGATAAGTTATTTTGTACAACCTGCAAGGTAATTTTGTCAACCTGGCGTGGCACTTTGTCAACCTGCACCGTGATTCTGTCAACCTGCACCGTGATTCTGTCAACCTGGAGAAGGATCCAAACACCCAATCACCCTATCTCCCAATCAAATGAGTATTCAAATCACCCATTACCCAATAACCAAACTATAAACCGCTAGCACCGCAATCGATCCCATTACAACAACGATGACATTGGCCCCTGCGAATGCAATGGCAAACGCGGTGAGTGCACCGATTAAGCCAAATACCATATTGCCATCTTGTACAAATAAAATTGCAGGAAATATCAATGCGCCAAGGACAGCGTATGGAATGTTACGCAATATCCCACTCAACAATGGCGGCAACTCTCGTCCTTCTAAGAAAGTTAAAGGAATGGCACGAGGAATGTAGGTCACGATTGCCATTCCGAGTATCATCCACCAATACCAATTTTCCATTAGGTGACACGTCCTTTCCTTACATACAAAACTTCAACCAAAATCGCTGATCCTAGGGTAGCGACCAAAATGGCCCATCCAGTGGAGAGGAGGTTGCTCCATTGCAAAGCGCTGTGAATAACCGCCCCAAACAAAGCGAGTAAAGCGACTTTCCGATTATTTTTCATGGAAGGGACGAGCAAACCGACAAACATCGCATACAATGCAATTGACATTGCGGCTTGGAGAAAAGCTGGCAAATTTGCACCGATGACATGGCCTACCGATGTAAATACGACCCAACTGCCATAAGAAATGAAAATGACGCCTGCTGCAAAAGTTGTTGGAATTTTATTTGTTTGATGAGTAGCTAAAACGGAGAAAGTTTCATCTGTCACTCCAAAAGCATAGATGGCTTTTTTCCATCGTGCATCAGCCTGCATTTTTTCATTTAAAGAAGCCGTCATTAAGAAATGGCGTATATTTACGACAAATGTGTTTAAAACGATTAAGAGTGGATCAACTCCGGTTGAGATTAAAGTCAATGATATGTATTGAGCAGCTCCTGCAAAGACAAATATACTCATTGCCGTTGCTTCCCACATGGACAATCCAGTTGTTTTTGCAAGCAAGCCAAAAGTTAAAGCGATTGGGAAGTAACCAATGGCAATGCTCAAACCAGCACGAATTCCATTCATAAAGGTCATATGTAATCTCCTGTTCTTCACTTTATGTTCAATAAATTATACATCTGTATGTTAAAATATACAATAGGTGGTGACGGAATGGAACAAATGAGAAAGAATCTAGGAGTTCAATTAAAAAAGATTCGAAAGCAACGTGGAATGAGTTTAGATGACATCGCGAAATTGACAGATGTCAGTAAAGCGCAGCTTGCACAAATGGAAAAAGGAGATTCAAATCCAACTGTATCGACAATTTGGAAAATTGCGGATGGATTAAAAATTAGTTTTTCTTCGCTGCTTCAATCTCCTAAAGCCACTGCAAAAAAAATCTCACCTTCCGAGATTCCGTACTTAACGGAAGATGATGGAAGGTATCGTGTGTTCTCAATTATTCCTTATGACCCAGAGCGCGGGTGGGAGTTTTATAGGATCGAATTAGATCCACAATGTTCCTATGAGAGTTTGGCTCACATGGAGGGAGTTGAAGAATCCTTAACGATGGTCACTGGAGAAATGAAAGTCATTTTCGAAACGGAAGAGGTTCATTTAGAAACAGGGGATACACTTATGTTTGCAGGAAATCAAATTCATCGATATATGAATTTAAGTGAAAACATGTCGATTATTCATCTCATTATTCACTATCGACATGTTTGATGCGAGTGTCTCTCGGGAAAACTGAGGCATAACTATGATTTTTAAGGATGAGGAATATGTTTGACTGGTTGACTGCAGAAAATTTATTAGAACTAACTCAAAATTACCGATCATTAGGACCCCTCATCGGATTTTTATTTCCTTTTTTGGAAGCTTTTTTTCCATTTTTACCTCTGTTTGCATTCGTTTTTGCGAATGCTAGTGCATATGGTTTATGGATAGGTTTTTTATTATCTTGGGCAGGCACGACTGTCGGGTCTTATATCGTCTTTTTATTCATTCGTAAATATGGAAGAGCTCGTTTTCTTCGATTCATGACGAAACATGATCGTGTTCAACAATTAATTCATTGGATTGAAACGCGTGGCTTTGGTCCGTTATTTTTATTATTATGCTTTCCATTTACTCCTTCAGCCCTAGTCAATCTAGTAGCAGGGTTTTCAAATATGAAAAAAAAGACGTACTTATGGACGTTGCTTGCTGGAAAATTTGTGATGATTTTGACGATTAGTTTCATCGGCTCTGATATCAAGAAATTGATTACACAACCAATACGAACAGGAATTGTGATTGGAGTGATCGTGTTATTGTGGTTTATTGGGAAACAAATCGAACGTAGAATTAATGCACGTGTAAAAGCAGACTTTCAAATGGTTCAAAAGGAACGACAAGATGGGGAGGGGCCCACGGTTTGAGTTCACTGAAACAAGAGGCATGGGAATGGTCAAAAGCAATCACGATTGGCATACTAATTATTGTCCTTGTTCGTACATTTTTTGTGACGAATTATTCAGTCTCTGGCCAATCAATGGAACCTACACTACAACATATGGATAAAGTATTGGTTAGCAAAATATCGTATACCGTTGGAGACATTGATCGCTTAGACGTTTTAGTTTTTCATAAAAAACAAAATGAAGATTATGTAAAACGTGTAATTGGCTTACCAGGTGACAGGATTTTATATGAGAATGACCGGCTTTTTATTAATGGGAACCTCGTTGATGAGCCATATTTGACGAAGTACGAGGCTTACCAAAATCCCAATGAACGATTTACCGAAAACTTTACGCTAAAATCGATTACTGGACAGGTTCTAGTCCCGCCAAATTCATATTTTGTTTTAGGAGACAATCGCAGACAAAGTTTAGACAGTCGATACTTTCAGTTTGTGAAAAAGGAAGATATTGTTGGAAAAGTGGTTTTAAGATATTGGCCCCTGAACTCGACAACCATAAATTTTATGAATGAAAGTCCTGAATAATTTCCACCTCTAG
Organism: Paenisporosarcina sp.; assembly: GCA_041576455.1. Classification (GTDB taxonomy): domain Bacteria; phylum Bacillota; class Bacilli; order Bacillales_A; family Planococcaceae; genus Paenisporosarcina. The sequence continues at coordinate 3,242 of JBFGKX010000021.1, forward strand.
TAGTAGTTCTGTACAATAGAGGAAGGAGATTGTTAAGGATTTTTTTTATTTGTTAAGAAGGGGGATTTGATGTGTCACTTCGATTGATCACAGGACGAGCAGGTGTAGGGAAATCTGAATTTATAAGACATGAAGTTGCAGAGTTGTCAAAAATCTCTCCTCTTGGAGCACCTATTTTTTTTATTGTGCCTGATCAAATGTCATTTTCCACTGAATCCGCATTATCAACGCATGAAGATAGGAAAGGGATTATTCGCACACAGGTAATGTCTTTTAAACGACTCGCTTGGCGGATTTTGCAAGAGACTGGTGGGATTAGCCGACAAGAAATTAGTGGATTTGGCTATCGGATGTTAATTCGTCGGTTACTTGAAGAACATAAGGAAGAGTTCTCGCTCTTTAAACAGGCTGCAAATAAACGTGGGTTTACGGACCAAATGGAAATGTTATTAAAAGAATTTACACGCTATTGTTTGGACTTTGATAAGTTACATTCTCTCGAAGAATCACTTAAACAAGTAGATGCCCCGCGAACATTGCAAGACAAGGCTCATGACTTATCTGTGTTACTCCGCGCATTAGAAGAACGTCTAGGTACTGCTTATGTTGATAGTGAAGGGTATTACGCGTTGTTATCAAAACAGATACATCAATCCAAGCTTATTGCTGAAGCGGATATTTATGTGGATGGCTTTGTCACCATGACAACAAGGGAATATGAAATATTGGGCGAGTTAATGAAACATGCAAAGCGCGTCACCATCACTTTGCCATTGGACAATGAAGTTCAAGACTTAATGAATGACCAATCACTCTTTCACAATGCTGCAAAAACTGCTGAGCGATTAAAAGAAATGGCTCATTTAGCATACATTGACATCGAAAATTCAATTCATTTACAGGAGAACTCTCGATTTGCAAACAATGAATTAAAACATCTTGAAGCAAACTTACATGAGTTTCCTGTTTTACCAATTGAGGATCATCAGAACGTTCATGTCATAGAAGCCGACAGTCGCCGAGCAGAAATTCATGCGGTGGCTAGACAGATTACTCGCCTCGTTCGAGATGAACATCTACGATATCAGGACGTTGCTGTACTATATCGTCAACCTGAGGTTTATGATGAACTTATTGAAAGGACATTCGCTCAATACGATATTCCTGTTTTCATCAATCGAAAAAAGGCGATGCTTCATCATCCACTCGTTGAATTTAGCCGTTCGGCGTTTGAAGCAGTTTTAAGTGATTATCAGTATGAGCCTATGTTTCGTTCGATTAAAACCGATTTATTTTTCCCACTACATGCAAATAAACAAATCTGGCGAGAACGAGCAGACCGCTTAGAAAACTTCGTAATTTCACAAGGTATTTACGGAGAGCGATGGACTGATGAAAATCGCTGGCTCGTGAAAAAATATCGGGGCCTCGAATTTCATTCGAAAGTTCAAACGGATGAAGAACGTGCCATTCAAGCAGATATTACCGCCGTTAAAGATTTAGTATTGACGCCATTAAAAGATTTCGAGAGAAAGATTACTTCTAGTGAAACAGGAAAAGAAGTTGCTCAAGCATTATTTGAGCTAGTAGAATCGTTACAAATTTTCGAGAAATTAAATGTATTAAAAGATGATGAAAACGAACAAGGGAACCTGTTACTAGCAACCGAACATGACCAAGCGTGGTCAAAATGGGTAGATGTTTTAGATCAATTCGTCTTAATGTTTGGAGACGAAAAACTAACCCCAAAAGAGAGTCTGCGTTTACTTGAGGAAGGTTTTGACACACTCGAGTTCTCTCGCATTCCACCATCTCTAGATCAAGTAACGGTCGCAACGGTAGATTTATCACGTTTATCAAATATTCGGGCAGCCTTCGTGATTGGTGTTAATGATGGTGTATTTCCTAAACGAGTTGAACAAGAAGGGTTGCTTTCAGATACTGAACGGGAATGGTTTATGCAAATTGGATTTGAACTTGCACCCACTTCAAAAATGAGACTGATGGATGAATCGTATATGGTTTACCGGGCGGTGACCACTGCTTCAGAAAAACTTTTCGTCTCTTATTCAGTGGCTGATGAGGAAGGGAAAGCGTTATTGCCATCTACGTATATTAAACGATTGCAGCAACTGTTACCAAAAGTTGAAGTTGAATTAGCGGTTATTGACCCTACCGTTATTACGGGGAATGCAAGTCACTACATTCAACATCCACGTGCGACGATGTCATTTGTCGCATCAAAGCTAAAGCAAGCGACATTGGACAAGAATCTAGACGTGGAATGGCAAGCGGTTGCTTCTTATTATGAAGATGACCCATTTTGGCGAAGTATCTTTGATCGAGTTGTGCGACCGATTGCCGAACCAACAAAAGCACAGCGTTTAGATCATGAAACGACTAACGCTTTATATGGCGATACATTTACGTCTAGCGTATCTCGCGTTGAGAAATATTATAGCTGTCCTTTTGCCCACTTTGCGACGTACGGTTTACGATTAGAAGAGCGAGAGGAATATCGTCTTGAAGCTCCGGCAATCGGTGATTTGTTCCATGCAGCATTAAAATGGATCGCCGACGAAACGAAACGACTTGGCATTACTTGGGCACAACTTTCGACGAAACAAGCTTGGGATTTAGCGAGACAAGCAGTCGAAGCCATTTCGCCTTATTTTGCCCATCAAATTTTATTAAGTACAAAAAGATATCAATACATTCAGCGTAAACTCATTCAAATCGTCCAACGTACAATGACCACTCTGCGCGATCATGCCAGTGTATCGACATTTACCCCTATTGCCATAGAAGCGGGTTTTGGTCCAGGAGAAGAATTGCCTACACTGGAGATCTCGCTAAAAAATGGGCATGCCATGAAAATGCGAGGTCGAATCGACCGAGTAGATGCGGCACATATTGGCGACAAACAATTTGTGCGAATTGTTGATTACAAATCTTCACATAAAGATTTGAATCTAAATGAAGTCTTTCACGGAATTTCTTTGCAAATGCTTACGTATTTAGACGTAGCTGTAACAAACTCTGCCGTTTGGTTAGGAGAATCAGCAGATCCTGCTGGTGTGTTGTATGTACATGTCCATAATCCAATGTTGCAATTAGCCAAAGAACTTTCTGACATGGACATTGCGGAAGAAGTGTTTAAAAAGTATAAAATGAGTGGATTATTAATTGACAATCCACAAGTATTGAGTGAAATGGATACAGAAATTGAAGGATATTCTAAGGTCATTCCAGCTCGCATTAACAAAGATGGCTCCATTTCGAAAGGTTCTTCTAAAGTCATATCATCAGAAGATATGACCAACTTACGGACCTTTGTTCGATCGAAACATCAGCAAGCTGGTGACGGCATGCTATCTGGGGATACACGAGTCGTACCTTATCGACTGAAAACTAAAACAGCTTGTGATTATTGTAGTTTTCGGAGTGTCTGTCAATTCGACCCGACTGATCCTAATCAACAATACCGAAAACTAGAGGTAAGTACACCAGAAGAAATAACGCAACGAATTAAAGAGGAGGTTGCGCCAGATGTTTATCCCGACTAAACCCCAAGATGTTACTTGGACTGACGCTCAGTGGAGAGCTATTTTTGCAGAAGGGCGCGATGTGCTGGTCTCAGCGGCAGCTGGATCCGGGAAAACAGCTGTGTTAATTGAACGGTTAATTCAAAAGATGATTCGTGAAACAAACCCGATAGACGTAGATGAACTTTTAGTCGTGACATTTACTAATGCTTCGGCTGCAGAAATGCGCCATCGAATGGCGGAAGCGCTTGAAAAAGCACTCATCCAAAATCCCACTTCGAACCATTTAAAGAGACAATTGAGCCTATTAAATAAAGCCCAAATTTCCACCTTACATTCATTTTGTTTATCGATTGTCAAACAGTATGCGTATGTACTTGATTTAGATCCAGGGTTTAGACTTGCGAACGATGCAGAAGCTGCACTTATCCGTGATGATGTGCTAGCAGAAGTGTTAGAAACAGCCTATAAAGTCGATAATCCTGAAGAGATTTACCGATTGGTCGATAGTTTTACAACAGACCGGGACGATCAAATGATTGAGAAACTCATTGAACAATTGTATAACACGGCTAATGTTCATCCAGAGCCTGAAAAATGGTTACGAGCTATTCCACAAAAATACGCAATATCCGATGATGTTGATATTGAGGATTTGCCGTTTATTGCCGATCTTAAATTAACCATCCAACATACGCTTGAAGAGGCATATGCTATGACACAAGAAATGCACCAATTTGCGCTACAACCAACTGGACCAGCTCCATATGAAAAGACCGTCGAACAAGATCAACTTCTAATAGGTGAAGCGATTCGGCGTATTTCAACACAGTCATGGCAAGACACCTATGAATATTTTCAAAGTTTGAAATTTGCGACGGCTGCACGCATTTCAAAAGATACATTTGATGAGGAACTCAGTAAAAAAGCCAAAGACAAAAGGGAGCAATTAAAGAAGCTAGTTAATGGGGTGAAAGAAGCCTATTTCTCTAGAAGACCTGAGCGATTGATACAAGAGATGAGACTAATGCGCCCAATTCTTGAGACATTAGTAGAAGTTACGCTTACTTTTGGTGAGAGCTATCAAGCTGCTAAAAATGAACGAGGTTTAGTGGATTTTTCAGACCTAGAGCATTTTGCCCTTCAAATATTAACAACGGAAGCAAATGGGGAAAAAATTCCATCTTCAATTGCACTCGATGTTATGGCGCAATTTAAAGAAGTGATGGTCGATGAGTATCAAGATACAAACCGTTTACAAGAAACGATTTTACAAATCGTCAAAACTGGAACTGAAGCTACTGGCAATCTATTTATGGTAGGGGATGTCAAACAATCGATTTATCGTTTTCGATTAGCAGAGCCAATGCTCTTCTTATCAAAATATTCAACGTTTACAACAGAGGCTCTACAAACCGGGGTTAAAATCGACTTAAATGCGAACTTTAGAAGCCGGCCACAAATTTTGCATGCGACCAACTTTATTTTGTCTCAATTAATGGGAAAGCGAGTGGGAGAAATAATTTATGATGAAGCGGCGGCCTTAAAACCCGGTGCTCCTTATCCAGAAGAGCAATCACCCGTTGAACTTATACTTCTATCTCAACAAAAGAAAGAAACAAATCAGATTCGTGAAGATGTGGAACAGAATGAAGAAATTCAAGAATTAGAAGAATTAACGAATTCTCAGTGGGAAGCTCGTTATATTATCGGCAAAATCCAAAAATTAATGGATGATCAAACGATGGTAGTAGATCCTTGGACAAAGAATGAACGTCCTTTAGAATACAGTGATATTGTCATCCTGATGAGATCAATGACCTGGTCTGCTGATTTAACAGAAGAGTTTAAACAAGCAGGCATTCCATTATATGCAAATCTTTCAAAGGGCTATTTTGATGCGCTAGAAGTCATGATTATGTTGAACACCCTGCGAATTGTCGATAATCCGTATCAAGATATCCCATTGGCATCCGTACTTCGTGCCCAATTTGTAGGTTTGACGGAATCTGAGCTTGCCCATATACGTTTGTCCGCTCCAAAAGAACCTTTTTATGAGGCGCTTAAAAACTTTGTACGTTCTGGAGGAAGTGGAATTGCCTCTGATACTGCAGAGAAGTTACAACGTTTCTTCCGTCATTTTGAAGAGTGGCGTGACTTGGCAAGACGAGGGTCCCTTGCTGATTTAATTTGGCAGATTTACATGGACACTCATTACTATGAGATGGTTGGTGCCATGTCTGGCGGAAAACAGCGCCAAGCAAATTTGCGCGCCTTACATGATCGTGCTGTATCTTATGAGAAGTCTTCTTTCCGCGGATTGTTTCGCTTTTTACGATTTATCGAACGAATGAAAAAGCGAGGAGATGACCTAGGAACTGCACGCGCCATTAGTGAAAAAGAAAATGTCGTTCGCTTAATGACTATTCATTCCTCAAAAGGATTAGAATTTCCTTATGTATTTATTGCAGGTTTAGGACGAGAGTTTAATCAAAAGGAACTTAAAGAACTGTACTTGTTTGACCAATCGTTTGGATTAGCTGTCAAAGCGGTGGATCCTGAAAAGCGCATCTCTTACACATCTCTCCCATTTTTAGCGATAAAAGAAAAAAAACAGTTGGAATTAAAATCAGAAGAAATGCGTGTCTTATATGTTGCAATGACTCGTGCCAAAGAAAAACTCATACTTGTGGCAACGGTAAAAGATGTGGAAAAATCGATCAGCAAATGGCAAGACATTGCTTCTTCAAGTGGAGACATGTTGCCTGAATATGTTCGTTCTCGTGCGAAAGGCTTTTTAGATTGGATAGGTCCTGCAGTCGCAAAGCATCAGGACTTTGCACAATGGAGAGGTGTTTCAAATGCGCAGATGCTACAACACCCTTCTCAATGGGCTATTGAGTCAATTGATGTAGATAACTTACGAGAAATGATTTCAACTAAGGTATCTAGTAAACCGGTTGAAGAGGAAAGAGTGAAAGTAGAATTAAATGAATTTAAGCAAGAAGTGACGCGGCGATTTACAACAACGTATCCGCATGCACGTTCTATTCATAAACGGTCTAAACAATCGGTTAGTGAACTTAAACGAATTGACCAATTGCAAAAAGAAACAGATCCTGAAGTCTTTAGATCTGAGCTAAGCCAACAGACGAAGTCAAGCATCTATAAACGACCAGCGTTTCTCCAACAAGGCAAACAAAAATTGACATCTGCCGAACTTGGAACAGCGATGCACACGGCCATGCAACATATCGATATGCAAATGGAACCGAAAAAGGAAGAAATTGATTCATTTATTCAACAATTATTAGACTTGCAATTGGTAACAGCAAATGAAGCCAAAGCCATAAAGAGTGAGGGGTTAATTACTTTCTTACAATCTTCGATCGCTTTGCAAATACGACAGGCTGCACAGTTTCTACGAGAAGTACCATTTACCTATGCATTAACTGATAAAGAGGGCGATATTCAAATCCTTCAAGGGATTGCTGACGCATTGTTCCAAGAATCGGATGGGAATTGGGTGCTCTTGGACTACAAAACTGATCGAATCAATGGTGTACTTAATAATGAGGCCGCCATCTTAACGGAAATGAATAAACGTTATGGCTTGCAGCTTTCGTTGTATCAGCAAGCAATTGAGTCTATTTTGTCAATATCGATTAAAAAGAAAGTGTTGTACTTGTTTGACAGCAATCAAACAATTGTACTGGAGGATTGATTGTGAAGATTCAACCAACAGAATTACAGGATCGAGTTGTCGCGATAGATATGATGCGCGGCTTCTCGCTTCTTGGTATTTTTATCGTCAATATGCTGGCGTTTCATTCGCCTTATTACTACATAAATCCTTACACATGGTATACCAATTTAAGTGATCAACAAGTGTTTCAGTGGATTGATATCCTAATTCAAGGAAGTGTATATCCTTTATTTTCAATTCTTTTTGGCTATGGCATCACGATGCAACTGTTAAAAGCACGAACTAAAGGGACTTCGTTTGTGCTAATGGGAATACGCAGATTAAGTATATTGTTAATGATTGGGATTTTACACGCTTTTCTTGTATGGTCGGGTGATATATTAATCACATACGCACTTAGTGGCTTTATACTTCTCTTTTTATTACGCCTATCTAAATACTGGTTAATGGGCATTGGGCTCTTGCTTTATCTCATCCCAAATATTGGTCTCGCATTTCTGACATATTTGTATACTTTAACAGGCGAACCTTTTTATGCCGGGGTTCAAGAAATCGAATCGTCGATTGTATCGTTCAGTTCAGGATCTTGGATGGAAGTGTTTACTCAACGTGCAGCTGATTGGCAATACGCAAACATAGAATCTGGATCGTTATTGTTAGTAGGAATTACAATATTGCCTTATATGTTACTGGGAGCAGCTGCTGCGAAAGGAATGTTAATCGAACGCGTAGTAGAAAAAAAAGTGTTTTGGATTATTTTAACAAGTTCTACTTTACTTGTTGGATTTATCATTAAAGTACTTCCGTTTTTAATTGAACCCAACTTTTATTATCAATATCTTCAAGATCTATTTGGAGGCCCTTTAGTGGCCATTGGTTATGGAGGAGGGATTGTGCTCCTATGTCAGCACATTTGGTTTCGAAAACTTTTCAACCCAATCGCAAAAGTAGGTCGCATGTCGATGACTACCTATCTATCACAATCAATCATTGCAACCACGATCTTTTATTCCTACGGCTTTGGGTTATACGGAAAAATGGATTTGTTGACAAGCACTTGGATGGCCGTGGGGATTTTTATTCTTCAACTCATATTTGCTGAAATTTGGTTCTCTAAATTCAAACAAGGTCCGATTGAAGCAATTTGGAAAAAAGTTACGTATTTAAAATAAAAACGTGTAAAAATACGTCGAAATATCGTAGAATATTTAATAAATTCCAAATTTAAAAGGAGTGTCGAAAAATGAAAATATTGTCTTTTCGCTTTGAAAATCATCTTTGTTTTGGCCCGAAAGTTAAAAAAGAAGAAGCGGTGTGGGACGTGTTAGCGATACAAGAGACACTTCAAGTATTACCGAGCTTTCCTCAGACCATAGTTGAAGGCATTTCAAACGGAATGGACTTTGTAGAACAAATGCGAAAGCTAGTGGATGCGGCCTCTAAATCTGAAGAGCCAAATCAGTTTAAACGATCATTCTCAAGTATTGAATGGTTGTCACCAATTCCCCGAACGCCAAAAAACATTTTTGGGGTTGGTCGCAATTATGCGGACCATGCAAAAGAAATGGGCGCTGACCCTTCACAGGAAAATCTAATGATTTTCACAAAATCACCAACCACGATTGCAGCAGATGAAGAAACGTTACCAGTCCATGGGAATCTGACTTCATCATATGATTACGAAGGTGAATTAGCGGTTGTGATTAGTAAAAAAGGTGACAGGATTCCGGGGAAATTAGCATATGATCATGTTTTTGGCTATACGATTGCCAATGATTTAACTGCACGTGATTTACAATCGAAACACCAGCAATTTTTCTTAGGGAAAAGTTTAAAAGGGTCTTGTCCAATGGGCCCGTATCTTGTTACGAAAGATGAAATACCAGACCCTCAAAATCTATCAATTGTTACGAAAGTGAATAATGAACTTCGTCAAAATGGTCACACGAGTCAAATGATTTTCACGATTGAGGAATTAATCAAAGATATATCTAATTTAGTAACACTTGAACCTGGAGATGTAATTCTAACAGGGACTCCTTCTGGTGTTGGAAAAGGATTCAAGCCACCTAAGTTTTTAACAGCTGGTGATACGGTAAAAGTATCGATTGAAGGAATTGGAACTTTGTCGAATCGATTCGAATGATCAAATATTTTGTCATCGTAAAGTTCTAACATGAGCGCAAATAACTATGCTAATTGCTGAGATATGATACGATAGAATAGAATTATTAAATAGACGAGGTGACGTATTTGGAATTTTTAGCTAGCACACACTTACACATTACGACTTGGGTTATTGCCATTATTTTATTTTTCGTAGCTGTTCTTTTAAAAGACGGTACAAAAGGGCAAAAAATTACACATATGGTATTGCGATTATTTTACGTATTAATCATGGCAACTGGATTCGCATTATTCGTAGAAGGCATGAACTTCGATTTAGGCATGCTTTACGGAGTGAAGTTCTTAGGAGGTCTTTTCATCATTGGCATGATGGAAATGATTTTAACGCGCATGAAAAAACAAAAACCGACAACTATTTTTTGGATATTGTTGTTCGTATTCTTATTCATCACAATGTTCTTAGGCTTCAAATTACCACTCGGCATTAACTTTTTAGCGTAAAGATCAAAGCCACCTTATTGATGTTCAATAGGGTGGTTTTTTCTATTTAGAAAAGAAGTATTCAACGAATTCACAGTTTCGACGTATCTACATACAATATCTTTGCTAATCATGGCGAGCAGAGGGCGCGTTTGGTAAAATGACGAATGAAGATTTGTTAGAGGAGGACCTCAAGTGAAAAAAGTAAGTTGGCTACATACAACGATAATTATGGCCTTATGTGTAAGTTTAATTGCGCCGTTATCGACACAAGCAACAATAAAACAACCCATTCAAAACGAAAGTATCTATGATTTATTAGTGGATCGTTATTTTAATAAAACATTCAAAAATGATTTTGAAGTCGATACACGACAACCCGATGCATTTGCAGGTGGAGATTTCCTTGGCGTCATGGAAAAACTAGATCACATTCAAAATATGGGATTTACCATGATCTCTTTAGGACCCGTATTTTCTACTTCTACATATGACGGAAAACGTGTTTTGGATTATGCGACGTTAGAACGACATTTTGGCACATCCGAAGATTTTCACACGTTACTTGAACAAGCGCATAAGGAAGAGTTAAAAGTCATGGTCGATTTTCCAATTCAGCATGTTAGTTCAGCACATGCTTTTGTGTTAGAGAAGGACAAAGCAACTTGGATCATTCACAATGATGATGGAACGATTTCATGGGATTTGAAAAATGAAGATGCGCAAAAAGCTGTTGTTGATGCAGCTGTCGGATTTGTAAAACAGTATCAAGTTGATGGCATAAGATTAACAGCCATTGATGGAGTAGATTCTCCATTTTTAAATAAAATGATTGATGCACTTAAAGCGCAAAATAACAATTTATATATCCTCTCAAATGAGCAGAGTGATGCGAAATTCGATGCACAAGTGTCAGGAAAACAAGAAAAAATGTTTCGCAACGCCTTTAAAACTGTAGACCCAACGTTCATCCCGTTGGTGGATCATTCAACTGAAGAAGTAATGATTCAACACATTGACTCGATGAACAATCGACGATTTACAGCGGATGCGGCTGATGAAAATATGTTTCCTCCAACACGGTGGAAAATGGCCATGGCCGCTTTATTGTCACTCCCTGGTGTGCCAATGGTGACGTACGGTTCTGAAATTGCGGTAAATGGCAACACGTCTCCAGAAACTCATCCGATTTTAGATTTTAAAACAGATGAAGAGTTAATTGAATTTATTGGAGATGTCCAATCCCTTCGAAATCGTTCTGCTGCGTTACGCACAGGTGCAATGGAAATGTTGCATAATGAAGAGGGATTACTGATTTACAAACGGTTTAATAAAGAGGAATCATGGATTGTTGCTATTAATAATACAAGTAAAACCCAAAGTTTTGATTTGCCAAAAGACGTGATTGGTGATCATCAAGAACTCCAAGGACTATTTCAACATGATATTTTAAGACAAAGAGAAGATGGGCAGTATCGACTTGTGCTTGATCGTGAACTAGCTGAATTCTATACAGTCAATGATCAAAAGGGCTTTAATAAGGGGTATATGGTAGCACTTGCCCTTGTGTATATCCTATTTTTAGTATTTATCTATCTTGTTTGGCGCAAAGGCAAACAACGAAAACTCGATAAATCGAAAAATTAATCAAAAAACGTTTGAGACATTTTTAATGCCTCAAACGTTTTTATGTTGCACGGTATCCGACCATATTCACTGGATCTTTAGGTGATGAATAGGGAGGAGAATAAGCTAGTTCCAATGCTTGTAAATCATCCATCGTTAGTCCTGCATATATGGAAGTTGCTAAAACGTCTATGCGTTTATCGACACCTTTCCCACCTACTGCTTGTGCACCTAATACTTTACGCGTCGTCGAATCATAATGAATTTTCAAGAAAATTTCGGCATGGTCTGGATAATAACCCGCATTTGATTTAGATGTTTGGGTAATGCTCTCAAATTGCATTTGACGACTTCTTAAAGTTCTTTCGTTTAACCCTGTGAGGGCGACCGATAATGAGAATACTTTACAAATGGCTGTGCCAAGTAACCCTTTAAATGAAACTGATTCGCCAGTCAGATGCTTCGCCACAATGTAAGCTTGTCGATGAGCAGGCCATGCTAACGGGACACGTTTTGCATCACCTGTAATAAAATCTTTAGTTTCTGCAGCATCGCCAATGGCATAGATGGAGGTATCATTTGTTTGCATAAATTCATTGGTGACAATTCCACGTGTGTCACCAATGGTTAATTGAGCGTCTTCTGCTAATTCTGTACTTGGAGAGACTCCGATGCTCATTAAAATAAAATCAGCTTCAAGCGATTTCCCCGAATCAAGCTCTATGGTTGTTCCTGAGACATTTTTAATAAGTGTGTCCTTATAAATATCAACACCATGGTCTTGTAATTCTTGCTCTACAAGAGCCGAACTATCTTCATCTAGAATGTTCATCACTTGTGGCGATTTTTCGATGATTGACACACGGATTCCAAGATGATTTAGGTTTTCTGCCATTTCTACGCCAATAAATCCAGCACCTACAATGACACAAGTTTTGGGTTTTTCTGAAGCAATATAGTGATTAATTTTTTCCATATCGTTAAAGTTGCGTAATGTGAACATGGTTGCGCTCTCGATTCCGGTCGTTTCTGGAATAATGGGTGTGCCACCAGGTGATAAAATCAAAACGTCATATGATTCTTCGAAGTTTTCTTGTGTATCTAAATTAAGAACTTTCACCTTTTTTTGTTGCCGATTGATGGCGGATACACGGTGTTTTAATCGAACATCGATGTTTTTCTGACTTTTAAATTCTTCAGGTGTGGCAGCAATTAAATCCTGAGGGTCAGAGATTTCTCCCCCGATGACGTAAGGCATTCCACACGCCCCATAAGACATGATTTCATCTTGATCAAATATGACAATCTGTGCATCTTTGTCATAATATCGAATTTGTGAAGCGACAGTGGCACCTCCAGCTACTGCACCAACAACGACAATCTTTTTCATGTTCACACGCTCCAGTTCTATGGATGTATTTGATTTGAAAAGAACACAGCTAACGTACCAGGTCCAGTATGTGCACCTATTGCAGAGCCAATGACATGTATTTCAATGTGTTTTGGATTAAATCTTTCTTCCACCATTTTTTTCATCTCCAGCGCAAACGACTCATCATCTCCATGACTAATTGCAATGGTTTGTTCATGAAGTTGTTCGCCTTGTTCTTCCATGATTTCAATGATGCGCTTCATGACTTTTTTACGGCCTCGTAATTTTTCAAATGGAATGAGTTTTCCATTTTCTACGGTTAGCAGTGGTTTAATATTTAATAACCCGCCGACAATTGCACTGGCTTTAGATACACGACCTCCTCGAGCCATGTAATCTAAGTCTTCCACCGTAAACAAGTGTTCCATATGCTCTGCTTTGAAACGGATGATTTCGGTGATTCGTTCTAGCGGTTCTCCTGATTTTAATAAGTGTGCTGCTTCTTTTACAAGTAATCCATACCCTAAAGATGCACACTTTGAATCAAGTATGGTTAATTTTAATTCAGGATATTCTTCTTTCACCTGATTGCGTATCATCACTGCGGTATTATACGTACCTGAAAGTTCTGAGGAAAAAGCAATATATAGTCCTTCTTCGCCTGATTTCGCAAGTTCTTCAAAAAGTGTCAAAAATTGTTCTGGAGACGCTTGAGAAGTTTTCGGTTGTTTCCCTTGACGAATTTCTTCGTAAACTTGTGTTGAATCAATTGTCATAACATCTAAGTATTCCGTTTCTTCGATGTGTATGCGCAAAGGAATTAATGTTACTGCATTTGTTTCATAAAAGGATTTTGGTAAATCACAAGCACTGTCGGCAAATATTCTCATTTATATCCCCCTGAAATAATTATCTTTATAAGTTTAAGTGTTTTTGTAAGAACTCAGCAATGCCATCTTCATTATTTGAAGACGTGATATGGTTGGCAATGCTTTTTAATTGTGGAATGGCATTTCCCATGGCTACACCTGTTCCAGCGTATTCAAGCATTTCTAAATCATTGTCTTCATCTCCAAACGCAATGATTCGTTCTGGTGGAATGTTTAAGTGTTTGGAAACGTACGATAGGCCAACTGCTTTGTTCAACCCGCTACGAACGATTTCAATGACATGCCATGGTGCTCCCCAACGGCGATGATCAATGACCTCTGCATGAACATCGTGTAAATGTTGACGTATTGCAGGAACTTCATGTTCTTCCGCATGGATAAGTAAACTAGTGGGGTCAGATTTTAAATAATTGCGGATGTCCCCAGTGGTGACTTGGGGCCTTCCAAAACTGAAGATATCCAGTAACTTTTCGTCATGATAATGCAAATAAACATCATCCATAACCTCAGCAATAATGTTAAGGAATTGATAATCGTGAACAGCAGTAATGACTTCGTTCACAACCCCTAAATCAATTGGTTGATGAATGGATTCCCACGAAGAATCTGTCGGATGATGTACAAATGCGCCATTAAAGTTAACAATGGGCGTATTCATTTTTAATTGGTGATAATAAACTTCACTTGCACGGTAAGGTCGGCCAGTGGCAATCATAATTTCATGACCTTGTTCTCTCGCTTTAAATAACGTATGTAAAGTCTTTTCAGAAATGATTTTTTCATCCGTTAATAAGGTGCCATCTAAATCTAAAACAATTAAATGAGGTTGCATATGTACGGACTCCTTTCTCTCTATAGTAAAGTGTATCGTCACACCTAACCTTTAGTCAAAAAAATCCACCTTCTATTTTGAACTTTGTTTAATGTTTTGCTACGATAATATGAATTAGATTCGAAGGAAGTGGACAGCGTGATTGTAGAAAATGAGCGGTGGGGACATATTCCACTATTACATGTATATAATAACGATAATAAAGAAAAACATATGCCAGTCGTTATTTTTCTCCACGGATTTACAAGTGCAAAAGAACATAATCTACATTACGCCTATCAATTAGCTGATAAAGGCATGCGAGTTCTATTGCCAGACGCTCATTTACACGGTGAAAGACAAGAAGCCATTGATGAAATTCAATTGTCTTTACGCTTTTGGGAAATTGTTTTATCTTCTATTGAAGAAGTAAGTTTCTTGCGTGAAGAATTAGCGAAACGAAACTTAATTGAACCTGAAACCAAAATTGGCCTTGCAGGAACTTCAATGGGGGGGATTGAAACATTAGGATGTTTAAATGTCTATCCATGGGTGGATGCTGCCGCTGTCATGATGGGGTCTCCTAGTTATGTCCAGTTAGCCAAGGCTCAAATGGCACAATATGAAGAGCGAGGCTTTACCTTACCCATTACGGATGTTGAACGAAAACAAATGCTGAATACGATTAGCAAATTTGATATAACGCTAAATCCAAGTGCCTTAAATGGACGTCCCGTATTCTTTTGGCATGGAGTCCAAGATAATGTCGTTCCATATGAACCCACATTTAATTTTTATCATGCAATGAAACACCTGTATACACAGAATCCACAGCGATTTCAGTTTATGTCTGAGAAAACAGCAAGTCACGCTGTCTCTAGACCTGGCATGCTTGCCGCCACAAATTTCATTGCAGAGTATTTGTCTCAGTAAGCTAGATTTGTTATGATGAACATATAGTATTGTCAGAAAGGGGTATGAACATGGATCAAGATATGCGCGAAAGCATGATGGGTGCATTAGAAAATGTGATTGACCCAGAACTTGGAATAGATATCGTTAACCTAGGCCTTGTCTATGATGTGGATTTATCAGAAGACGGCTTTGCAGTAGTTACCATGACATTAACCTCATTAGGTTGCCCAATGGGACCAATGATTGTTGACATGGTCAAAACATCACTATACGAATTACCAGAAATTAAAGAAGTTGATGTCAATATTGTCTGGACACCAGGTTGGTCAAAAGATAATATGTCTCGTTACGCAAAGATGGCACTCGGTGTAAGATAAATGTTTAAAGACGCTCTATAATTCAGTGAAAACTGATTTATAGGGCTTTTTTTATTTAGGATGAAACTTTGGGAACTTGTATAGTCGGCTTATTTAGATGGAAGAAAACGTGATCTTTGTCTTGTGAAAA
>JBFGKX010000022.1:0-19021 GCA_041576455.1 Paenisporosarcina sp.
GTAAGCAACATTTGAGGAAAGATGGATACGGAGTTGTCGTCAATCATTTGTTCAAGGACTGCACTATCAATTAAGCCATCCATATTTAAGCTCTTAATACGTTCCCTTAACGTATTTGCCATCCCTTCCGAAGCAACTCCATTTATGTATAGCAGTGCAACGGTTGTATTCGTTTGTTTGCCCACCTTGAATTTTTCGTTACAAAGGTCTGGATTCATGATATACCTACGAATCAAAGATACGTTTGTTGTTAAACTTTCATTAAACCCAACTTGTGACCCAATTACTTGGGATTCATTTTCAGGTGTAGACAATCCACGAGATTCTCTAGTCCCAATATTGACTAATACAACTTTTGGATGACCTTCAACGTGTATAAGTACGGTGCCATCCAACATTTCAAGCACAGCTTCATTGATCTGATCTGAAAGTTTTACTTCAGGAAGTGCTAGTGAAGACTCAATCATTTCAGGTGAGTCATAGTTTTGTTTCGTTAATTCTGGGATGATATTATTATTCAATGTTTGCCCATTGACCAAGTTATCTGTGTAAACAATTGTGAGAGTGGGAGAAATGGGTTTTACAATTAAATCAAACGGATTGTGCGTTAAATCTTTAACGTCTTGAATAAACACCACTTTTGACGAAGAAATTGTGTGTGTTTGGTTGTTTTGTTTTTCACGTTTATCGTTTTCAGCTTTACTGTTTTTTTCTGAAGATTTCTTTTTTGTGAGAGATAGTTTGAATTTTTTCGAAAACATTCCTTCCCCCCATTTCTACCTTTGATTCTAGAATAGGCTTTATTGAAATAATCTATACACACTGGGAAGAAATTAACTCAATGCTTTCATGGAAATCGTTGTAGACTTTCCGTACTCTTTTAAGAGGATTTGCTATACTAGAACAAGGTAGTACTAAGGGAGAGACTTACATGAAAACATTTGCATTAATTTCAGGGAGTTTACGAAGAGAATCATTAAATCGAAAGTTGCTACAATTTTTAAAAGAAACATATCAAGATGAAATTAAAATGGAGTTTGTTAACATTCAACAATTCCCATTATTTAATGAAGATATAGAAGAACATGCACTAGAAAGTGTGGAAAAAGCTCGTAAACAAGTTCTAGAGGCAGATGCAGTATTAATAGCAACACCTGAATATAATCACTCAATTTCAGGTGCACTCAAAAATAGCTTAGATTGGCTGTCTAGAAAAGAAAAAGTGTTTAAAGGAAAACCAGTGTTACTGATGGGTTGCTCGAGTGGGACAGTCGGAACATCCCGTGCTCAAAATCATTTGCGTTTAATCCTGAATTCACCTGGACATCAAGCATTAACGTTACCTGGAAATGAGATTTTAATTGGCCAAGCCCATAAAAAGTTCGATGAAGACGGCCATTTAATAGATGAGAAAACCGTAGAATTTATAAATGGTGTATTAAAGAAATTTATGGCGTGGATTGATTCGACAAAACAGTGGAGAGATGAGGTGTAATACTTGGAATCAACTAACAGACCCCATATTTTGCTAATCGATGGGATGGCTTTACTCTTTCGTTCATTTTTTGCGACATCTGTGTTCGGTCAATACTTTAGAAATGAACATGGCATCCCAACCAATGGCGTACAAGGTTTTGCACGACACGTCTTAACAGCAAAAAAAATTATGCAACCTACGCATATGGCTATATGTTGGGATATGGGCATGCATACATTTCGCAATGATATATTTGACGGGTATAAATCTAATCGACCAGCTCCACCTGAAGAGATGTTGCCTCAATTTGATATGGCTAAAGATCTCTCTAAAATGCTTGGTTGGCAAAACTTCGGGGAAGTTGGAATGGAAGCGGATGATTTAATTGGTTCCATGGCACGTAAATGGCAAAACCAAGCAGACATTACTATTGTCAGTGGAGACAAAGATTTATTGCAATTGCTTACACCAACAACAAAAATCGCATTTACAAAAAAAGGCTATACCATATACGATGACTTTACATACGAGCGTTTTCTAGAAGAGTATCAAATCGAACCTTCTGTCTTTGCTGATGTTAAAGCGTTTATGGGGGATTCTAGTGACGGATACCCGGGGGTTAAAGGAATTGGACCTAAAAATGCACTTCAATTAATTCAAACCTATGGATCTGTCGAGGGAGTCATCGCTTCTTTAAATGAGTTGAAACCAGGTCAACAAAAGAAGATTCAAGAAAATATTGATATGTTGCATGTATCAAAAAAACTCGCAACCATCCATTGTGAAATCGAATTACCAATCGACATCCTTCAATTGGCTGTGCCATCTTACAGCTATGAACAATTACAAGAACTAGAGAAAGTTGGCTATGGCTTAACAAGTAGACATATCCACTCATTATATTCAATTTAAATTAATTTGGAGGAATCAGTATGAATCCAGCATCTAATCTATTGCATATGAAAGATTGCATATTAGCAAGATCGCATGAATTGGCACGAATAATTACCGATGAACAAAATAAACGGTATCCTGAGCTTTTACCTTTAGAAAAAGAACTGTATTTAATGCGAATTGAAATTATAGAGTTATATGGTGCTTGCTTAACCATGACGGAAGAAGAACGAGTGCTTGTATTGAAAGAGTGGGGAAATAAAGCTGGAGAGTATACAGCAAGAATGCAGCAAACTTCCATCGATATGATGCTTCGAGAGGTTCCTAATTACAGAAACATTTTAGGACGTTTATTGAAAGATGAAGCAAAGAAGCTTAATTTAAATGTAGATCAGCTTTATGATGTCATCGACATGCTAGATCGTTCAATTAATGATGCAGTGTATTTCTTTAGTGTTCCTTTTGTACAGTACGATAAACAACAATTTGCACTTTCGCAACAACTAATCATTGAATTATCAGTTCCAGTTGTCTCTATAAACGATGAAATAGCAGTGTTGCCACTTATTGGTACCATTAATGAAGAGCGTTCAAAGATTTTGCATGAACGAGCTCTATCTGAAGCATCTCGATTGAAAATTAACCATTTAATCATTGATTTATCTGGCGTGCAAACGATGGATACATTTGTTGCACAACAACTATTTAAACTGTTCGATTCACTAGAACTTCTTGGGGTAAAAGGAACGGTTAGTGGTATTTCTCCTAGCATTGCCCAAACCTTAGTTCATTTAGGGTTGAATTTTGGGCGTGTAGGAAGCTACTCATCTTTAAAACGGGCTCTTTCAGTCATCCAATCGTCGTAGTCTGCGGTACAATCTTTATGAATGTTAAAATTTGTTTATTTTTTTCGTATGAAACTTCTCGAATACGGCTTCCCCGATGCCTTCCACCGTTATCATGGATGATGAGCGTGAGGTCGTTTTTGTTTTCTTCAAACCCAATTAGCGGGACCCAGTGATAAGCAAATTCATAAGTGCCAAACCACTGGAATGCAAAATACTGATCAAATTTGCAAGCAACCGGTCTCCCTGCAAGTAGTTCAACTTTGGCTTCTTTCAGTGAGCATGTTTCAACTGTCCATTTCGGTCCAAGAAGTTTGCGTAAGTTTCGTTTTAAGCACCATGTAAATAGCCCCAACCGTGTACCACCTAAAAGGGTATATAATTGATTCGCATTATAAGGACAAGAATTTGGCATCCAATGACGTAAAATACTCAATATGGTCACAGGACCGCAAGCCGAAGTTTGATATTGTTGCTTTATTGACCTGTCATACTGTGAAAGACCTTCTAAGCTTAATTGGACTCGCATGATTTCACCTCATAAATAAAGTTTTTTCGTCTGCCTTAACAGTACGAAAAAACTCTTCTTATTTCAAATTTCAAATTAAATAGAAAGTAAACTACCAATTGAAGATTACATAAAGAAAAAAACAAAACAGCCATCTCATTCATTCGGTTGAATGAACAAGATGGCTGTTTTGTTTTACTAAATGTTGTATCGCGACACGGAAGCTTACATATGTTTCAACTTCCACTTGAATACCTGCGTGAACAATTTCTCGAACAAAGCGGGGATTGAAGCCAACATAAATAGGACGAATGCCCATTAATTTCAGAGAATTGTTGATTTGAAGAATTTCGGTAGCTAAATCATTGTAATCAAATGTTGATACATCATCGACCGAAATTCCAGTGAAATCGAAAATCGCATATTCTGTATCATTATGACTTTCAATATAATGAAGTGTTTTAGTTTGAATCATGCTAAAACGTTCTTTAAAGATATAACCTGCAATCGGGATTAAAATGGTATTAGGTAACACAGATGGAATAATTGGAGTAGACATATTTTTTACAATAGTTTCAAAGTACTTAACTTTATCTTTAAGTTGCTGAATTTCAGCTTCTTTTTCCATAATTCACCTCTACTATGATTTATGTCATGCAGAACAAATTTTTTTACTCAAAAATGGAAAAAGGATAGACGCGAGGTCTAACCTTTTTGACTCTCTAGAAATTCGGTCACTTGTTCAGGTGATTTTGCGTTAGCGCTGTGTAAATGAGCTTTTTTATCCCCATTTTTATAAATAAGTAAACTTGGAATTCCCATGACATCATATTTATCAGCAATTTCAGGAAGTTCATCACGATTAACTTCAAACCATTGATACTGATTATATTCTTTAATGATTGGATCGATAAACATATCCATACGTGTACAATCAGGGCACCAACCAGCACTGAATTTCACGATGACTTTTTCGTCTTTTGATATGATTTGTTTGAATTCTTCTGTAGTTGTAATTGATTGCATAACTGTTCCTCCTAATTCACTATAGAAACAGTTTACACTTTTTTAGTTATTGAGAATAGCAATTTGATTTATCACTGAAGTTGTTGTTTATACCCCTCAAATTGTTGGACAACCTGTTGGATCTCATTTGCATCTGCTGGTGCTAGTGTATACCAACCATGTGTAAATAATAGTTCATAAAAGTTTCGTTGTTGTGTAGAGGTAGCTCGCATTTGCGAAAAGATGAGTTGATACAGGGCATCATGACTAGCTTCATGCATGGCTGTTCCATAAGAATGACACAAATATTTTTCGGTAGAAAGGGCATCATTCAACATATCACGATCGTTTAATTGAGAAGTTTCAGCATAAGGAGTTTCCGGATTTTGCACGGTTTGATTATTCACGAAACTTCTCCTCCTTCACTTTGTTTTAAAGTTTTAAGCAACTCATTATAATGATTAGTATGCATCTGTTCAGCTGTCTCAAATTCCTTTTTCAAATCTGGGAGTTGACAATTTTGAGCAGCCCAATTCATCTTTTTTGCTGCTAATAAATTCCACGACATCATATCTTTAAAGTAACTAAAATCCTTTGTAGAAATCATCTTGGGTGGTTCGGGAAATAGCATTTGTTGATCATTAGTTTGTGAGAATAAATTCAATTCAAACGACCTCCTATTGATTCGTACTCTAGTGTGTGGAGAAATTGGTGAATCATGCAAAACAGGTTAATTAACAGAGCTAGCGTGCTGATATTTTTTATTCCCGCGATTTTTGAATTAATTCCGCGATTTTCGAATTAATTCCCGCAATCTTTAAATTAATTCCGCGATTATTAATAAATCGATAGTTTTTCACCTAAATCGTAAGTAACTCCTTTCGTCTTTCCTTTAGAAACACAGTTTAAAGATTTCAATAACCGATAAGCTATATCATCACTCTCTAATCCCAACCAGTCTCTACATCTTTTGTTGTTCATTTCCTTACCGATAAGCAAGTGGTAGCTTTCGAACGCGGAGAAATGTGCGTATTTATCGAACGCGTTACATGAACAAATCCAGCCCTTTTTCACGCGGTGCATGCCAATCTTTCCACAACTAATGCATCGAACACCTTTTCTCACGACTTGTTCTGAAATGTTGAGTACTTCACATAGAGGATACTTCGGTTTTCGCTTAATCAAACTTCTGAGAGTTCGAGTCAATTCCTCCACATCGTAAATGGGGGAAATAGACAGATCAACTTGTATATCTTCTATACGTTGAACGAGTTGATCTGCAAACGTAACCATATGTTTGTCCAATGGTTTTCCACGTATAATTGTAGAGGGGTAGGCGAAAACTACTTTCCCATAAATGGGTATGTTAATTCCTTGAAGAAATAAATGTCTTTTTAAATACCGAACATTTCTCTCTAATTGTTTAATCGGATTTTTCAATCCATCGATAGAACCATCTGCACGTTCTCGCATAAACTGGTTTAGATCGGTATCGAAATCGACGATGCCGGAAATATTTTTCACCTCTAAAGCATAGATATAATAAGGGGTTATCAACAATCCATCAATCTGAATAAAATCTTCCCATACTTCAAAGTCAATCATATAATTCGATTGAAATGGAAGAATGATTCCTTTTAAATGATTGGCGATTTTCATTTCTCCGCTCAAACCGCTTTTTATCATATAATATTGTTTTGAAATGAAGTCATAAGAATATTCGTGACCTGAAACACGATGCATTAAATCAAAAAGTTGATCCCGATAAAATAGCTGTTCACCAAATGAATCCATGTAAAACATCCTTTATTTTTAACTTATCACGCGTGTAAATAAAGTGTTTTGTTCATAAATTATCAAGCGAGAGGACTAAAAGTAAGCAAAATTGAATTTTCGGTAATGTTTAAGGTTAGATTTAATGTTTTGAGTCAAAAACACCCTTTAAAATTCATTTTCTAAATATCATTTAAATATTGCGAAAAAACCGAAAATGATCTAAACTAATAACATAGAAGTTGGTTCTATTTTTTTTATTCAAAAAATGAATGAGTATTCATTCAAAAATATAAAGGAGGCTTTGCACGTGACTTATCAAATTCATAAAGCTGCAGTATTAGGATCTGGTGTTATGGGTTCAGGAATCGCAGCTCACTTAGCAAATATCGGGATTCCTACAATATTATTAGATATGGTTCCACGCGATTTATCGGATGAGGACAAATCGAACTCAAAAGCACGAAATCAAATTGCTCAAGGATCTATCGAAAAACTACTTAAGCAAAAACCTGCACCACTAGCTTCGAAAAAAAACCTAGCATTGCTAACAGCGGGGAATTTTGAAGATGATTTAGATAAATTAAAAGACGTTGATTGGATTATCGAAGTAATCGTTGAAAATCTGGACATTAAAAAAAGCCTTTACGAAAGAATTGACGCTGTCCGGAAGCCAGGAACAATCATCAGTTCAAATACTTCAGGCATTAGTATTAATGCGATGACGGAGGGGCGTTCTGAAGATTTCCAAAAGCATTTCCTTGGAACACATTTCTTCAATCCACCACGTTATTTGAAGTTATTAGAAATCATTCCTGCAAAGTCGACGCTTCCAGAAGTTGTTGAGTTTATGCAAACATTTGGCGAAGACCGCCTTGGCAAAGGGGTTGTCTTAGCAAAAGATACACCTAACTTTATTGCAAATCGTATTGGCACGTATGGACTTCTAGTGACTCTTCGTGAAATGCTAGAAAAAGGCTATTCAGTTGGCGAAGTAGACTCAGTGACAGGTCCTGCCATTGGACGTCCGAAATCTGCTACGTTCCGTACGCTTGATGTTGTTGGTTTAGATACGTTTGGCCATGTAGCCAAAAATGTGTACGATCAGACAACCGGTGATGAACAAAAAGTGTTTGAATTGCCAACAATGATTCAGAAAATGCTAGATAATGGCTGGTTAGGAGCAAAGTCTGGTCAAGGATTTTTCTTGAAAAAAGGAAAAGAAATTCTTGAATTAAATCCAGAAACGATGGAGTACGAGCCAGTAAAAAAACTAAAAACTCCTTCACTAGAAATGGCAAAGCAACAAAAAGGTCTCGCAGCAAAAGTGAAAACATTAACCTACGCAAAAGATCGTACGGGAGAACTATTATGGAGTATTTTTGCGCCAACGCTCACGTACTCTGCACAACTACACGGAGAAATAGCAGATGATATTGTTGCCATCGATCAAGCGATGAAATGGGGCTTTGGTTGGGAACAAGGGCCATTTGAAATTTGGGACGCAATTGGAGTTAGAGAGTCCATTGAAAAAATGAAAGAGGAAGGCTTAGCCATTCCAGCTTTCGCACAAAGTTTGCTTAATCAAGGATTCGATTCCTTCTATAAAGAAGAAAACGGCGATACGTATTTCTTCAATGGCGAAGATTACTCACTTGTTCCAATAAATGAAAAAGTTATCAACTTGAAACAATATAAGAAAAAACATGGGGTCATTAAAAAAAATTCGGGTGCTAGTTTACTAGATTTAGGTGACGGCATTGCTTTACTAGAATTCCACTCACAATCAAATGCAATAGGACTCGATATCATTCAAATGATTAATTTCGCAGTTGATGAGGTGGAAAAGAACTTTAAAGGCCTTGTAATTGGAAATCAAGGGAAGAACTTCTGTGTAGGCGCTAACCTTGGCATGATATTAATGGAAGCACAAGATGATAATATTTTTGAACTTGATTTCGTCGTTAAGTCATTCCAAAAAGCGATGATGAAACTTAAATATAGTTCTAAACCAGTTGTGGCAGCTCCTTTTGGGATGACTCTTGGTGGTGGAGCAGAAGTTTGCTTACCAGCTGCACACATACAAGCATCTCATGAAACCTATATGGGATTAGTGGAAGTTGGCGTAGGGCTCATTCCTGGCGGTGGTGGGAATAAAGAGTTGTATATGAAACATTTAAAAGGTTTACCGACAGGTGTTCATGTAGATTATCAATACGTTGCAAACAAAGTTTTTGAAACGATTGCCATGGCGAAAGTATCGACGTCAGGTGAAGAAGCACGAGAAAATAACTTCTTAAACTTTGCAGACGGCATTAGTGTAAATGCTGATCACTTAATTTATGATGCGAAACAAGTAGCTCTCGCTTTATTTGAAAATAACTACAAAGCTCCGCTACGCGAAAAAGTGCCTGTAACAGGAGAATCTGGTTATGCAACGCTTTTATTAGGCGCTGAAGGCATGTTTTTATCAGGCTTTATTAGTGAGCATGATTTGAAAATTGCCAAGAAATTAGCCTATGTGATTGCAGGTGGCAAAGTTCCTTATGGCACGTTAGTAGATGAGCAGTATTTGCTAGATTTAGAGCGTGAAGCATTTTTAAGTTTAGTAGCTGAACCAAAATCTCAAGCAAGAATGCAACAAATGTTAGTGAAAGGAAAGCCGCTCCGTAACTAATGTTGCGAACGGCAATAAGGAGGAGAACTTATGCGCGAGGCAGTAATTGTAGCAGGTGCCAGAACACCTGTAGGGAAAGCGAAAAAAGGCTCCCTTGCAACAGTGCGACCAGATGATTTCGGAGCATTAGTTGTAAAAGAAACGTTAAAACGAGCGGGCGGTTATGATGGCCCAATTGATGATTTGATTTTAGGGTGTGCGATGCCAGAAGCAGAGCAAGGAATGAATGTAGCTCGTAATATAGGAGCGCTCGCAGGCCTACCAAATACTACACCAGCGATTACCATTAATCGATTCTGTTCTTCAGGCCTACAATCGATTGCCTATGCAGCAGAACGAATCATGCTGGGTCATTCACAAGCAATTATCGCAGGCGGTGTGGAGTCGATGAGTATGGTACCAATGATGGGGAATACGATTCGACCAAATGCTACTCTAGCTGAAACAGCGCCAGAGTATTACATGGGAATGGGGCATACGGCTGAACAAGTTGCAATGAAGTATGGCATTAGTCGTGAAGAACAAGATGCCTTTGCAGTTCGTTCACATGAGCTTGCAGCGGCAGCAATTGCATCAGGTAAATACAAAGATGAGATTGTACCAGTAGAAGTGCTCAAACGATACTTCGATGAAAATAATAAACCACAAGAAACAAAATTTATGTTTGAAATGGATGAAGGCGTTCGTGTAGGCACAAGCATGGAAACACTCGCGAAACTTCGTCCGGTATTTAACACACGTGGAACCGTAACTGCGGGAAATGCTTCCCAAACTTCTGATGGTGCAGGCGCGATGCTAGTAATGGACCGTGAAGTTGCAGAAGCTCAAGGATTAACTCCTATTGCTAAATTCCGTTCATTTGCAGTAGGTGGAGTTCCACCAGAAATTATGGGGATTGGTCCGATTGTCGCAATTCCAAAAGCATTGAAACTCGCAGGGCTTTCCATTGAAGACATTGATGTATGGGAATTAAACGAAGCATTTGCTTCACAATCTATTCAGGTAGTACGTCATTTAGGCATTGATATGAATAAAGTAAATGTCAATGGAGGAGCAATCGCACTTGGTCATCCACTTGGAGCAACGGGTTCGATTTTAACACTTAAAATGATGAATGAATTAAAACGTCAAGGTAAGCAGTTCGGAGTGGTCACGATGTGTATTGGTGGCGGTATGGGTGCAGCTGGCGTATTTGAAATGCTTTAATAATTGGAGGAATTGAAAATGACAGAAATGATTAAAGGCGGAAGCTTTTTAGTAGAAGACGTGGCGTTAGATCGTGTATTCACACCTGAAGACTATACAGATGAGCAAAAGATGATTGCTAAAACAACAGAAGACTTCGTAGCACATGAAGTAGTTCCCGTACTTGAAAATTTAGAAAATCATGAATTTGAGCATTCTGTTAAACTCTTAAAATCTGCTGGGGAGATCGGTTTATTAGGGGCTGATGTTCCAGAAGAGTACGGTGGGCTCTCATTAGATAAAGTCTCATCCGCATTAATCGCTGAAAAAATGTCGCGTGCAGGTGGTTTCTCAATTACCCACGGCGCACATGTAGGGATTGGATCATTACCAATTGTACTTTTTGGAAATGAAGATCAAAAACAAAAATATTTACCAAAGTTAGCAACAGGGGAATTAATTGCTGCGTATGCTCTCACAGAACCTGGCTCAGGATCTGATGCTTTAGGTGCAAAGACTACGGCAAAATTAAATGCTGAAGGCACGCATTATGTCTTAAATGGCGAGAAACAATGGATTACGAATGCCGGCTTTGCAGATGTGTTTGTTGTATATGCAAAAATTGATGGCGAACAATTTTCCGCGTTCATCGTTGACCGAGAATTTTCTGGCGTTTCTGTTGGCGCAGAAGAGAAAAAGATGGGGATTAAATCTTCATCAACTCGTACCTTAATTCTTCAAGATGCTCAAGTACCTGTTGAAAACCTGTTAGGAGAAGTTGGACGTGGTCACGTAATTGCCTTTAACATTTTAAATATTGGTCGTTATAAATTAGGAGTAGGGACAGTCGGAGCATCTAAACGTGCATTCGAATTAACGGTAGCCTACACAAACCAACGTCAACAATTTAAAACACCAATTTCATCATTCAATTTAACTAAAGAAAAATTGGCAACGATGGCTTCAAAACTTTATGCTTCTGAAAGTTTAATTTATCGTACGGTTGGCTACTTTGAAGATCGTATGAGTGAATTAAGTGCAGATGAGCAAAAAGATGGTAAAGCTATTGCAGCGTCGATTGCAGAATACGCAATTGAGTGCTCAATTAATAAAGTGTTCGGCACGGAAGTATTAGATTACATTGCAGATGAAGCGGTTCAATTACACGGCGGCTACGGCTTCATGCAGGAGTATGAAGTTGAACGCATTTACCGTGATTCTCGAATTAACCGTATTTTCGAGGGAACAAATGAAATTAATCGCTTGCTAATCCCAGGAACATTTTTACGGAAAGCAATGAAAGGTGAACTGCCACTTCTTCAAAAAGCGAAGGCACTACAAGAAGAATTATTAATGATGATGCCTGAAGAAATAGAAGATGCTCCATTAGCGCAAGAAAAAATGCTTGTACAAAATGCTAAAAAAATCGGCTTATTAGCAGCAGGTTTAGCGGCACAACGCTATGGTACAAAACTTGAAACGGAGCAAGAAGTGCTTGTCAACATAGCAGATATCGTCAATAATTTATTTGCAATGGAATCGGCTGTTTTACGCACAGAGAAAGCAATCGAGCGCGACGGTGTAGAAAAAGCAAACCAAAAAATTCTTTATACACAAATCTTCTGTCAAGAGGCATTTGAGAGCATTGAAAAAGATGCGAAAGAAACATTAATTGCTGCTGTGGAAGGCGATAATCTTCGAATGATGCTTTCTGCTCTTCGAAAATTAACTCGCTCGACACCATATAATGTGATTACCAAAAAACGTGAAGCATCTGTTAAAATCATCGATGCAGAAAAGTATATCGTTTAATTAGTGAATCCGGTTGCTTCTAATGAGGCACTCGGATTTTTTTTTGGTAAAATAATTAAACTAAGGAGGTGGATAAATGATGATTACGTATTACGGGTATCCCAATTGTGGGACATGTAAAAAAGCGAAGGCGTGGTTACAGGCTGAGGGGATATCCTTCAAGGATGTAAATATTGTAGAAGCCCCACCTTCTAAAGACGAAATAAAAGCAATCTACAAACTCAGTGAATTACCGCTTAAGAAGTTATATAACACTAGTGGGATGAAATACAGAGAACTGGGTTTAAAGGATAAAATTCAGTACATGACTGAGGATGAGCAGTTTGAATTACTTGCTTCTGACGGGATGTTATTAAAGAGACCAATCGTTACGGATGACTCGAAAGTGACAGTTGGCTTTAAGGAATTGAATTTTACTGAGAATTGGAAAAGTTAGCGCTCTATTCTTGTTTTTAGGAAAAGAATATGTCAAACTGAAAATGAATAGATTACATATTTGGAGGGGTTTTAATGAGCACACCAAAAGATTTACGCTACTCTGAAGAACACGAATGGGTGAAAGTTGAAGATGGCAAAGTACGTATCGGAATTACACACTTTGCACAATCTGAACTAGGTGACATTGTTTTCGTTGAGCTTCCACAAGTAGGCGATGACCTTAAAACGAACGAACCTTTTGGCAGTGTTGAATCTGTGAAGACGGTATCTGAACTTTATGCGCCGATTAGTGGGAAAGTAGTGGAAGTGAACAGCGGCTTAGAAGACAGCCCAGAATTCGTGAATGAATCTCCGTATGAAAATGCATGGATGGTCGTTGTTGAGCCTACAGATTTATCAGAAGTTGACACATTAATGACAGCTGAACAATATGACAAAATGACTCAAGAGTAAAATCGTTGATTAAACGCCGACATTTGTTCGGCGTTTTTTGCATATGTCAAGTACAAGACAGTCTAGCTAGGAGTGATCGTCATGTCTATAGAAAAAATCATTCTTGTAGAAGGCCGTTCAGATAAACAGCGACTCTTGCCTCTACTTGCAGAACCCATTCAGATTATTTGTACAAATGGAACTGTTAGCCCCACTCGCTTAGAAGAGTTACTTGCTCCATATGATCAATTTGACCTTTATGTGTTTGTAGATGCTGATAAATCAGGCGAGAAATTGCGTGCACTCATTACACGAGAGTTTCCAGAAGCTCTGCACTTATATACTGAACCATCATATCGTGAAGTGGCTACGACTCCCATAAAAGTACTTGCGACCGTTTTATTAAGTGCTAACATTGATGTGAAACCCGAATATATAGCTTAAAAGGATGAAATGAATGAAAGAATGGACACGAAAAGAATGGAATCAGTATTCTCAGAATGAAGACATTGCTGCCTATTATTTATACACACCGATGTGTGGCACATGCCAAGTTGCTTCTAAAATGCTAGAAGTAGTAGAAGCTCTTCTACCGAATGTTCAAATTGGAAAAGCCAATTTAAACTATACTGAAAACCTTGCAATTGAACAGCAAATAGAGAGTGTGCCATGTTTGCTTATTGCTGAAAATGGCCAAATCCGTGACAAAATTTATGCCTTTCAATCTGTTCCCCATTTATATGGACGTCTGAAAAAAAATGTTTGACGTTCACTTTTGGACATGATACATTATCATTCGTAACTAAAACTTAATATCGTCGCTCTTATAGAGAGAGGTGGAGGGAAGTGCCCTATGAAGCCCGGCAACCGTCACAATTTTGTGAAATGGTGCCAAATCACTCAAAGTAGATTACTTTGAAAGATGAGAGAACGGTCTAACGTATATATTTATTCATTAGTCCCTTCTGCTTTTCTGCGGAGGGGACTTTTTATTTAGAGGTGAAAAGGAAAATGATTCAATTACAAAACTTATCAAAAACGTTTGCAACAAGTAATGGTCAACTAGTTGCAGTGGATAACGTGAACGTGACCGTCGATCAAGGTGAAATTTTTGGCATTATAGGCTACAGTGGTGCGGGGAAAAGTACGTTAATTCGATTACTAAATGGCCTTGAAAAACCAACATCTGGTAGTGTAATCGTTAATGGTGAAGAAATCTCATCTAGTTCAGGACAGGCACTTCGTCATGCGAGACAAAAAGTAAGTATGATTTTTCAACACTTTAACTTATTATGGTCTCGAACTGTAGAAGAAAATATTTCGTTTCCACTTGAGATTGCAGGCATGAATAAGTCGAAACGGTCTGTACGAGTTAAAGAGCTAATCGAGCTTGTAGGCTTATCAGGGAGAGAGAAGGCATACCCGTCACAGTTATCCGGTGGTCAAAAGCAACGTGTGGGCATTGCACGCGCACTAGCGAATAATCCTGAAGTACTTCTCTGTGATGAAGCCACTTCAGCACTTGATCCAGAAACAACGGATTCAATTTTAGAGCTACTGGTAGATATTAACAAAAGATTAGGTTTGACCATCGTTTTAATTACACACGAAATGCATGTCATTCGAAAGATTTGCCATCGTGTTGCCGTAATGGAAGCGGGAAAAGTCGTTGAAATGGGAAGCGTCCTCCAAATTTTCCAAAGTCCAGAACAAGCGATTACAAAACGTTTCGTTGCACAAGTCAATGGTCCAGAAGAAGCTTCTCAAACGATTGCTCATTTAGTGGATCAATATCCATCTGGGAAGCTCGTAAAACTCGTTTTTGTTGGAGACCGTACAGAACAGCCCATTCTATCTCGATTAATTAAACAATATCAAGTGGAAGTAAATATTGTGCAAGGAAACATCGCGCAAACCCAGAATGGTGCTTATGGAACTTTATTTTTACAAATTGACGGAAATGAATTAGACATTGAACAAGCTATCAATTACCTGCATGAACAGGATGTACAGACGGAGGTGATTTCACATGATTGAAACCCTTCTACCGAATGTTGATTGGAACAAAATGTGGGAAGCCACAATTGAAACACTCTATATGACAGGAATGGCTACCCTATTCACCTTTATTATTGGATTAGTACTAGGAATTGTTCTTTTTTTATCAAGTCCTCATCAACTTTGGGCAAACAAAATGGTCTATTGGTTAACGGGTGCGTTTGTTAATATCTTCAGGTCTATTCCATTTATCATTCTCATCATATTGTTAATTCCATTGACTAAGTTTTTACTTGGGACCATTCGTGGTGCAGATGCTGCATTGCCTGCACTTATCATTGGTGCAGCCCCATTTTATGCGCGTATGGTATTAATAGCTTTACGAGAAATTGACAAAGGTGTTATCGAAGCAGCAAAATCTATGGGTGCGAAGACTTCCACAATTATTTGGAAAGTGTTACTTCCTGAGTCCTATCCAGCTTTACTTTCAGGACTTACAGTTACAGCGATTGCGCTTGTGGGCTACACAGCAATGGCAGGTATTATTGGAGCAGGTGGCTTAGGAAACTTAGCTTTCTTAGATGGCTTCCAACGAAGCAGAGAAGATGTAACCATCGTATCAACGATTTTAATTTTGATTATTGTATTTATCATTCAATTTGTAGGAGACACACTGACAACAAAAGCAGATAAACGTTAACTTGGTGCCTTCGAGGAATACTCGATCACATATAACTTGAAAAGGGAGAGACAATCATGAAGAAATTTGTAGCAGGAATAATATTATCAGCAAGTGCAATCATCCTAGCCGCGTGTGGTGGGGGAAATGAAACCGCTAAAGACGGAAAGCAAGAGCTAGTTGTAGGTGCGTCAAATGTACCGCACGCCGAAATTTTAGAGCAAGCAAAACCATTACTTGCAGAACGTGGAATTAACCTCGTGATTGAAACATATCAAGATTATATTTTACCAAACCAAGATTTAGAATCTGGTGAACTAGATGCAAACTATTTTCAGCACGTACCTTATTTAGAATCACAAATTGCTGATCACGGATACGATTTTGTCAATGCAGGTGGAATTCATATCGAACCGATTGGTGTTTACTCGAAAAAATACAAATCGTTAGAAGATCTTCCAAATGGAGCGTCAATTTTAATTAGTAACTCAGTAGCTGACCATGGTCGAATTCTTTCAATGTTAGAAGCACAAGGTTTAATCACATTGGCAGATGGCATCGACAAGACAAAAGCAGAAGTAAAAGATATTGTAGATAACCCAAAAAACTTAGAGTTTGAGGCAGAATACGAAGCAGCACTACTTGTTCAGTTATATGAAAATGAAGAAGGCGATGCAGTTCTAATTAACTCTAACTATGCAATTGATGCTGGGTTAAACCCATTAGAGGATTCAATTGCAATTGAAAATGCTGATTCTCCATATGTAAACATTATTGCTGTACAAGCAGGTCAAGAGAGTAATGAAAACATTAAATTGTTGGTTGAAGTATTAACATCAAAAGAGATTCAAGATTTCATACTAGAAGAATGGGGCGGCTCAGTCGTACCAGTACAATAAGCCATTGAGGCGTCGGGAAACCGGCGTCTTTTATTGTGCGAAAAAATCAATTATTCCGCCTATTTCAGGAGTCATTCACTTTAGTGAAGAGGTATGTTAAGTTAATATCATCTTTTTAAGAAAAACACTTGTACATATAAGGAGGACAAAATGAACGTTTTAAAAATGAATTTATTAGCACGAATTGCACTAGCGATTGCCCTTGGAATTTTAATTGGTTCCTTTGCACCTGAATCTGTTGTTCGATTAATGGCGACCTTCAATGGACTGTTTGGTAATTTCTTAGGATTTGTTGTTCCTTTAATCATCATCGCATTTATCGCTCCTGGTATTGCCCAATTGGGAAAAGGATCGGGCAAATTATTAGGACTTGCTACATTTTTTGCGTATGGTTCTACATTAATTGCTGGACTAATCGCCTTGTTTGTTTCTTCAGCAGTATTACCGAAATTTATTACTGCTTCTGCAGGAGAATCATTTGAGAATCCTGAAGAATTCCTTGCGACAGCTTTCTTTAAAGTAGAAATGCTTCCAGCAGTTGGGATAATGACAGCATTACTATTAGCGTTCATTTTTGGGATTGGAATGGCAGCCACAAACAGTGAATCGCTAAAACGTGGCTTTAATGAATTTAACATCATAATAGAGAAAGTAATCTCGAACATCATTATTCCTTTGCTTCCAATACACATCTTTGGCATCTTTATGAATATGACATTCGGAGGCCAAGTAGCCAAAATACTTTCTGTCTTTGCGATTGTATTCGTCTTGATCATTATTCTGCATCTCATCATGTTAATTTTACAATATTCTACTGCAGGTGCTTTAAATAATCAAAACCCATTTAAGCTGATGAAAACTATGTCTCCAGCGTATTTTACGGCACTTGGAACACAATCTTCAGCGGCGACAATTCCTGTTACACTACGTCAAGCGCGTAAAACAGGAGCTTCAGAAAAAGTGACAGATTTTACGATTCCACTTTTTGCAACCATCCATTTATCAGGGAGTACCATTACACTAGTGACATGTACAATTGGTGTACTTTTATTAAATGGCCAAGCAATTGAATTTCAACAGATTATTCCATTTATCTTTATGCTTGGAATTACAATGATTGCTGCACCTGGAGTTCCAGGAGGAGCGGTTATGGCGGCAATCGGTTTATTAAGTTCGATGCTTGGATTTAATGAAACAATGATAGCCTTAATGATAGCTCTTTACTTAGCGCAAGACAGCTTTGGAACTGCGACAAACGTGACCGGTGATGGAGCGTTAGCGTTAATGGTGAATCGATTTTCCAAAGATAAGTAAGTTCGCA
Organism: Paenisporosarcina sp.; assembly: GCA_041576455.1. Lineage (GTDB taxonomy): Bacteria > Bacillota > Bacilli > Bacillales_A > Planococcaceae > Paenisporosarcina. The sequence goes on from JBFGKX010000022.1 coordinate 17,944, forward strand.
AAAATATAATCTTAAATTTCAAGCAGTTTCGTCTATTGGGGATATCCTTTACAGTGAGTAGTGGCTATGTTAGGCTTACGTAGCAAATCTGACTAGTTAAAAAGGAGATTCCAATATGAAAAAATTAGTAGTATTACTTGCTTCACTTACAATTGCTCTTGCAGCTTGCACATCTGAAAAAAATGAGACACAAGAACCTATAAAAAAAGATGAAACTACAACTGAAGGAAAAGTTAATCCTGCTGCAGAAATGATGAATTTCTACTTATCAATTTCGAAATCAATTAATGAAGTAGATAAAGATTTAAACAATTTTGAAAACGCTCAAGGTGAAGAAATACTTCCTGAAGGCGCTGAACTTCAATCAATGAAGGATTCGGCTAAATTAGCTGCAGAGAATGTATCCACTCAACTTGCTTCACTGGAAGTTCCGGAGGCTTTAGTCGATCAACAAGGCGCAATTGAAGGAGCTCTATTAAAACTACAAGAAGCTTATACAATGAAAGCAGAAGCTCTTGCTTCTGAAGGTGAAGTAGTACTAGAAGAAGCAAATGCAACATTCCAAGAAGCTGACGAAGAACTGAATGAAGTGTTAAAAGAAGTTGGTTTAGTAGGTTCAAGTATTTTCAATGAAGTATCACTATAATAAGAAGTTCATCCATCTATTCGGACGAATTCAGACTTTAGACAGACAATAAAATGAGTGAATATAGTTGTATAAGATTGAAAAAGAGCGTATACAAGAAAATGTTAATTTCCTTTGCGGTGGACGCGTTTCGCGGGCACGACTTGAAATCAATCAACATATTACGTTTCTGTAAGCGTATCTCTTCATATCATTTCATTAATAAGATGGTCGGCTATTTCTGAAGACTCCTGCGGAAAAAACGAGACAAGCTAGACCCCACAGGCTCAGCTGTCCTAGACAGCAGAGTCAAGGAGGCTTGCGTTTCGTCCGCGGAAAGCGAAAGAAATAGCCGACCATAATCTTTTTGTAAAGCATGCAAAAGATAAGAATAAGAATTTTTTCCTTTTAGATTAATTTATATTCTTTTGTCATCAAGCTAAGTTCGTCCGA
>JBFGKX010000023.1:0-18533 GCA_041576455.1 Paenisporosarcina sp.
ATTGCTGCACTATTTGAACTAACCAGTTTAGCGAATCTCTATTTAATTGAAAAGCACACAGAAGCAAATGTGCTCACTCGATTCATGGATACCTTAAAAGAACTCGCACTCGTTTTAGGGATTGAAGTAGAAGTGAAAATTGAAGTGTTAGATGAAGAAATCGATGCACTAATCGAAGCAAGAATACAAGCGCGGCAAGATAAAGATTTTGCGCGCGCAGATGCAATTCGAGATCAATTAAAAGAAATGAATATCTTATTGGAAGACACGGCGCAAGGCATCCGTTGGAAACGCGGATGAACAAGGAATATTCACTGCGTCCAGCAGATGTTAAACAATTAAATTCACTTGCTCTTGCCTATATGGGTGATGCCGTGCTGGAACAAGCCATTCGTGAGCATTTAATTCGTTCAGGGCGAGTTAAACCAAATACATTGCATAAAGAAGGAACTCGGTATGTATCTGCAAAAGCGCAAGCATCCGTTGTCCGTGTGCTACTTGCTGAAAAGTTTCTAACTGAAGATGAGGAAGCGGTGTTAAGACGTGGGCGCAATGCCAAGTCTGGCACCATTCCAAAAAACACAGATGTGCAAACATACAAATACAGTACGGCTTTTGAAGCGGTTCTTGGAAGTTTATACTTATCGGGGAACATTACTCGCGTGCAAGAAATCATCGAAAAAGCCATCATTATTATTGAAGAACCGGAAGGAGAGTCGACATCATGACTGAATTAGAAAATGAAATTGTATCTGGAAAAAATCCTGTGCTTGAAGCCCTTCGTTCTGGAAGAGATATGAACAAGGTGTGGGTTGCTGAAGGGGTTAAGAAAGCGGGGATTGCTGAGCTATTACAATTAGCAAAAGAAGCAGGTATTATTGTACAGTTTGTTCCCAAAAGCAAAGTAGATCAATTGACGGATGGAGCAAATCATCAAGGCGTAGCGGCGTCAGTTGCTGCTTACCGTTATGCGGAGATTGACGAGCTCTTCCAACGTGCAGCGGACCGTAATGAAGATCCGTTATTTCTCATTTTAGATGAGTTGGAAGATCCGCATAATTTAGGGTCAATCTTACGTACAGCAGATGCTACAGGTGTTCACGGAGTCATCATTCCAAAACGTCGTGCAGTTGGACTGACAGCCGTTGTGGCAAAAACATCAACAGGAGCGATTGAACATGTGCCGGTTGCACGTGTTGGCAATTTGGCTCAAACCGTTGAAGACTTGAAGAAACGTGGCGTATGGATTGCAGGAACGGATGCCAAAGGATCTGCTGACTATCGTCGAATGGACGCAAAGTTACCACTTGCCATTATTATCGGAAGTGAAGGAAAAGGAATGAGTCGTCTTCTCAAAGAGAAATGTGATTTCCTGTATCATATGCCGATGGTTGGACACGTCACATCGTTAAACGCATCTGTTGCTGCTGCTATTTTAATGTACGAAGTTTTACGTAATCGCCAACCGGTTAACTAAAATGGACATTTTACTCGTCGATGGCTATAACATTATCGGCGCATGGAAAGAACTGCGTGCGTTAAAAGCGGACAAGCTTATTGATGCAAGAGATCGCTTAATTGAGATGATGGCAGAATATAAGGGGTTTACGGGATGGAAAGTCATTGTGGTCTTTGACGCACATCTCGTTCCGGGAATTGAAAAAAAGAAAAGACAATTTGATGTTGAAGTAATTTTTACACGCGAAAATGAAACAGCAGATGAGCGCATTGAAAAATTAACGATGCAATTAATGAATCGACGTGATCAAGTGCATGTTGCTACTTCTGACATGACCGAACAATGGGTCATCTTTGCACACGGCGCACTTAGAATATCTGCTCGGGAATTAGAAATTGAAATGAAATTAATCCAAGATGAAATCACCAAGAAAGTGAAGGTGATTCAAGAGCAACAACCGTTCTCTAAAATTCACCTGCCAATGGAAGTGGCAGAAATTTTTGAAAAATGGCGCAGAGGAATGAAATGAGTCGTTGACGCTCGATTTCCACTTCCTGTATACTAGGTTCAAACTAAGCGAACCGGTTGAGGTGATCCTGCTGATGAATAGTGATTATGCACACGTTAAGCTGCACCGATTTGAAGATTTACTTGATGATGAACTTGTGGATTTAGTCCATAATGGGAATACGGATGCGCTCGATTTTTTAATTAAAAAATACCGTTCATTTGTACGTATGAAAGCAAGATCCTACTTTTTAATCGGAGCGGATAAAGAAGACATCATTCAAGAAGGAATGATTGGTCTTTATAAGTCCATTCGCGATTTTAGAGGAGATAAACTCTCGTCATTTCGTGCTTTTGCAGAACTATGCATTACGCGACAAATTATTACTGCAATTAAAACAGCAACACGTCAAAAGCACATTCCACTCAATTCATATGTATCGCTAGATAAGCCGATTTTTGATGAAGAATCGGATCGAACTTTGATGGATGTCATTACCGGTACAACCATTGACGATCCGGAAGAACTAATGATATCTCGGGAAGATTTGGATTACATGGAAGAAAAAATGGGTGAAATTTTAAGTGAATTGGAACGACAAGTGCTGGCATTGTATTTAGATGGGCAGTCATATCATGAAATTTCCGAAGAGTTAAATCGACATGTAAAGTCAATTGATAATGCACTTCAACGCGTGAAGCGGAAGCTGGAACGTCATATTGAAATCGGTGGAGTTCACTAAGTGCTGGAATTAGGCGGTTGTTGACAGCCTAAACTGTAGGTGATAGTCTTTACAAAGACAAATGCTGATTTCAAAAGGTGATAAAATGGCTAAAAAAGTCGTCTTGAGCTGTGTCCAATGTGGTACACGAAATTATACGGTTCCCACTTCAAAAGATGGATCAAGCGAACGTTTGGAGCTTAAGAAGTTTTGCTCTCATTGCAAAGCGCATACAGTTCATAAACAAACGTTATAAGTATAAACATAGATATTTTTTACTCGGGGGTTAAATCAGAATGGCTAATATCAGTGGTTTCTTTGGTAATGTAGTCTCAGAAATGAGAAAAGTTAGCTGGCCAAAACGTAAAGAATTGACTCGTTATACAGTCATTGTTCTTTCAACGGTCGTTGTTATGGCATTATTTTTCACAGTCGTTGATTTAGGAATTTCGAAAGCGGTGCGTTGGTTTTTAGCACTGTAATTTGATAACAGATAGTACTTGTTGAAAATAGCCCGTCAGTAACTGAGAACGGGTTTTTTCATTTGTCTAAGAAATGGAGGGACGGACGAATAGTCCTGCTACTTATGGAAAAGAATTGGTATGTTGTTCACACGTATTCTGGATATGAAAACAAAGTGAAGGCAAATTTAGAAAAGCGTGTCGAAACAATGGGCATGTCAGATTTAATCTTCCGCGTAATTATCCCGGAAGAACAAGAAACAGATTTTAAAGATGGAAAAAAACGCACAGTTATGCGTAAAACATTCCCTGGATATGTTTTAGTAGAATTAGTGATGACGGATGACTCTTGGTACGTTGTTCGTAATACGCCGGGTGTTACTGGATTTATCGGTTCATCAGGTGGCGGAGCAAAACCGACACCATTGTTGCCAGAAGAAGTAGATTTCATCTTGAAACAAATGGGGATGACGGAACGTAAACTTGAAGCGCTATACACAGTTGGTGAAATGGTTGAAGTGTTAGAAGGACCGTTTGCACACTTCCAAGGTAAAGTGGAAGAAATTGATGAGGCCAAAGGCAAGTTGAAAGTTTCTGTTGATATGTTTGGACGCGAAACAAAAATGGAACTTGATTATGATCAAGTTACCAAAATGTAAATTTTTAAATGTCACTTGCGTAAGTTTTGGAAAAATGGTATTATTTCAAAGGTCAGACTGAAATTGTAAAGGTCTGCAAAAATTTTAGCTTATGCTCAGCTAGTAGCTGACAGACAGATATTGAGTGGGAGGGGCAACCCAATTACCACATCACGGACTTAAGGAGGTGTGTCTCGTGGCTAAAAAAGTTGTTAAAGTTGTAAAATTACAAATACCTGCTGGTAAAGCAAATCCAGCACCGCCGGTTGGTCCAGCATTGGGTCAAGCAGGTGTTAATATCATGGGATTCTGTAAGGAATTCAACGCACGTACGGCAGATCAAGCTGGACTAATTATCCCTGTTGAAATCTCTGTATTTGAAGACCGTTCATTTACATTTGTTACAAAAACTCCACCTGCAGCAGTATTACTTAAAGTGGCGGCTGGTATCCAGTCTGGTTCTGGTGAACCAAACCGCAAAAAAGTTGCAACGGTGAAGCGTGATAAAGTTCGCGAAATCGCTGAACAAAAAATGCCAGACCTAAACGCAGCGTCAGTTGAAGCAGCGATGTTGATGGTTGAAGGTACTGCGCGTAGCATGGGTATTGTCATCGAAGACTAATCCCTGCACTTGATGATGCATTAGTTTTTTGGAGGGTTGCGATTGTCGTTAGGACACGCAACCCTTATTCGTGGGAGGTTTATTCCGCTAAAACCACAATCAAGGAGGACATTTTACAATGGCTAAAAAAGGTAAAAAGCTGCAAGAAGCAGCAAAATTGGTAGATCGCACACAAGTGTTCACAGCTCAAGAGGCAATTGAACTTGCTAAAAAAACGAGCACAGTTAACTTTGATGCAACTGTTGAAGTAGCATTCAAGTTAGGAATCGACACACGTAAAAATGACCAACAAATCCGTGGAGCAGTAGTACTTCCAAACGGAACTGGTAAAACTCAACGTGTATTAGTTTTCGCTAAAGGCGAAAAATTAAAAGAAGCTGAAGCTGCTGGCGCTGACTTTGTTGGCGATACAGAGTTCATCAATAAAATCCAACAAGGATGGTTTGACTTCGATGTAATCGTAGCTACTCCTGACATGATGGGTGAAGTTGGTAAATTAGGTCGCGTTTTAGGACCAAAAGGCTTAATGCCAAACCCTAAAACAGGCACAGTTACTTTCGACGTAACGAAAGCAATCGAAGAAATCAAGGCTGGTAAAGTTGAATACCGCGCTGATAAAGCTGGTATCATCCACGCACCAATCGGTAAAGTTTCTTTCGAAGACGACAAGTTAGTTGAAAACTTCTTAGCAGTATTCGATGTAGTTCAAAAAGCGAAGCCAGCGGCAGCTAAAGGAACTTACATGAAATCAGTTAACGTTACAACTACAATGGGTCCATCTGTAAAAGTGGATTCTACAAGTGTAAAAGTTAACAAATAAGATTGACAGTTAAAAGTTTATCTGTTATGATGACTTTTGTTGTAAATTAATTATTTGTACCGTAGACAGTAGGGGCGACTTGTCGCATAATGATCCTACCGAGGACATGCATTCAGAATCTTTTTAAAGATGACGTTTCAGCCCCTGTCTATATTTATAGGTCAGGGGCTTTTCTTTTGGCGGTATAAATGACTCATTCTATTAGGAGGTGTCCAGATGAGCAAAGCAATCGAAGCTAAACAAGTTCGAGTTGAAGAAATTACAGAAAAGTTCAAAACAGCAGCAACTGCAGTAGTAGTTGACTACCGTGGCTTGAGTGTATCTCAAGTAACTGAACTTCGTAAGCAACTTCGAGAAGCTGGCGTTGAATTCAAAGTGTATAAAAACACAATGACTCGCCGTGCGGTTGAAGCAGCAGGTCTTGAAGGTTTGAACGAAAACCTTACAGGTCCAAACGCAATTGCGTTTTCAACAGAAGACGTAGTAGCACCAGCGAAAATCCTTAACGATTTCGCTAAAAAGAACGATAAGCTTGAAATCAAAGCTGGTGTGATCGAAGGTGCGATCGCAACTGCTGACGATATTAAAGCACTTGCAGAACTTCCTTCTCGCGAAGGTTTGTTGTCAATGCTACTCAGCGTTCTTCAAGCTCCAATGCGCAACTTTGCGCTTGCAACAAAAGCTGTTGCAGAACAAAAAGAAGAGCAAGGCGCGTAATTCGTTACTCGGCTTAGCTGTTTAATCCAGGGTTTAACCCAAACAAAAAAATATTCCTATTAGGAGGAACATACAATGAACAACACTCAAATCCTTGAAGCAATCAAAGGTATGACAGTTCTTGAATTAAACGACTTAGTAAAAGCAATCGAAGAAGAATTCGGCGTTACAGCTGCTGCGCCTATGGCTATGGCTGCTGCTGGTGCTGCTGCTGAAGAAGAGAAAACTGAATTTGATGTAATCCTTACTTCTGCAGGAGATCAAAAAATCAAAGTAATCAAAGTGGTTCGTGAAATCACTGGATTAGGTCTTAAAGAAGCTAAAGAAGTTGTAGACAACGCTCCTAAAGCTCTTAAAGAAGGTATTGCTAAAGAAGAAGCAGAAGAAATTAAAGCTAAACTTGATGAAGTTGGCGCTTCAGTAGAAGTAAAATAATTTCGATTAATATGAAATGGAAAGCTCGTCATTTATCGGCGGGCTTTTTCTTCATTTGTTAAACAGGTTGGAGGGTACCCGAATGGCGGATCATTATTATTCTAAAAAACCTCAAACGGAAAGTAAGCCCAAATCATGGAGTTTTACACTACGTGGTGAGTTGTTTCAATTTGAAACTGATACAGGGGTTTTTAGTAAAAGCGAAGTAGATTTTGGATCCCGTGTTTTACTAGATACGTTTTTAATGCCAGCTATTGATGGACCTGTCCTCGATGTAGGTTGCGGGTATGGACCAATTGGATTATCCATTGCTAAGACTGAAAGTAATCGAACGATTCACATGGTGGACATCAATGAACGTGCAGTTCAGCTTTCGCGTAAAAATGCGGAAGGGAACGGGGTACAAAATGTACGAATCTATGAAAGTGATGGGTTAGCCGACGTTACGGAAACTGACTTTGCGGCAATTTTAACAAACCCGCCGATTCGTGCAGGAAAACAAACGATTTTTCGTTTTTATTCAGATGCCTATGCGAAATTGCGTGTGGGTGGAGAATTGTGGGTTGTCATTCAGAAGAAACAAGGAGCTCCATCGACTTTCGATCGATTAGAAGAAATTTTCGGTCAAGTCGAAGTAGTCGACACAGTAAAAGGTTACTGGATCATCAAGGCTGAGAAGTTTAAATGATTATTGACTTGACAAAATCGCTATGATATTATAAGAAAATGCAAAAATATTATTTTGCGGTCGTATGCCCTTTTGTATAAAGCTATTTTGCGAGTGGGTATACTTACCAAGAATAAATGTAGTTAACCGAAAATGAGCTCTTATAGAACTCGTTTTCTTTTTGTCTTTTCGACATCATACACTAAATATGGTGTGCCGAAAAGTCCTAATATTGCTTTATTGAGGGGTGAATGAGTTGGCAGGTCAACTAGTTCAGTACGGACAACACCGCCAGCGTAGAAGTTTTGCGCGTATTAATGAGGTGCTAGAACTTCCGAATTTAATCGAAATTCAAACGGCATCTTATGAATGGTTCCTAGAAGAAGGTTTGCGTGAAATGTTCCGTGACATTTCTCCAATTGCGGACTTCACAGGGAATCTTTCACTTGAATTCATTGATTATACTTTAGGAGATCCTAAGTATCCGGTTGATGAATCAAAAGAACGTGACGTTACATACGCAGCACCACTACGCGTAAAAGTACGTCTGCATAACAAAGAGTCAGATGAAGTGAAAGAGCAAGATGTGTTTATGGGTGATTTCCCACTCATGACAGAAACTGGTACTTTCGTCATCAACGGCGCTGAGCGCGTAATCGTTTCTCAGTTAGTCCGCTCACCAAGTGTTTACTTCCATGATAAGACAGATAAAAATGGTAAAAAAGGTTTTGGTGCAACGGTTATACCAAACCGTGGAGCTTGGTTAGAATATGAAATTGATGCGAAAGATGTCGTTTATGTTCGTATCGATCGTACGCGTAAATTGCCTGTAACGGTTCTATTGCGTGCACTTGGTTTCGGTTCTGATCAAGAAATCATCGACCTAATTGGCGATAATGAATACCTTCGTAATACGCTTGAAAAAGATAATACGGAGAGCACAGATAAGGCATTGCTTGAAATTTATGAGCGTCTTCGTCCAGGAGAGCCGCCAACAGTTGAAAGCGCGAAAAGTCTGTTGTATTCACGTTTCTTCGATCCAAAACGCTACGATTTAGCGAACGTTGGACGTTACAAGATGAATAAAAAACTGCACATCAAAAACCGTTTATTCAACCAAACGGTGGCTGAAACGCTTGTTGATCCAGAAACTGGAGAGATTTTAGCAGAACAAGGCGCAGTGATTGACCGTCGTTTACTTGATCGTTTAATTCCACACCTTGAGAATGGAATCGGATTCCAAACAATTTCTCAAGTAGGTGGCGTATTAGATGGAGATATTACGTTACAATCAATCAAAATCTATGCACCAAACAATGAAGCGCAGCAAGAAATTAATGTAATCAGCAATGCTTATATCGAAGATGCGATTAAAAACATCACGCCAGCTGATATTATTTCTTCTGTTAGTTACTTCTTTAACCTGCTTTACAACGTTGGAAACACAGATGACATTGATCACCTAGGTAACCGTCGTTTACGTTCAGTAGGCGAATTATTGCAAAACCAATTCCGTATTGGTCTTTCTCGTATGGAACGTGTAGTACGTGAGCGTATGTCGATTAATGACACACAATCAATCGTGCCACAACAATTGATCAATATCCGTCCGGTTATTGCGTCAATTAAAGAGTTCTTTGGTAGTTCTCAGTTATCTCAATTTATGGATCAAACGAACCCACTTGCTGAATTGACGCATAAACGTCGTCTATCTGCATTAGGGCCCGGTGGTTTAACACGTGAGCGCGCAGGATTTGAAGTGCGTGACGTTCATTACTCTCACTATGGTCGTATGTGTCCGATTGAAACACCTGAGGGACCGAATATCGGGTTAATCAACTCACTTTCAAGTTTTGCGAAAGTGAACAAATTCGGATTTATTGAAACGCCTTACCGTCGCGTTGACCCTGAAACAGGAATCGTAACAACTCGTATTGACTATTTAACGGCTGATGAAGAAGACAACTATGTAGTGGCGCAAGCAAATGCACGTCTTTCTGACGACGGTGAATTTATCGATGAAGAAGTTGTAGGTCGTTTCCGTGGAGATAACACGGTATTCAAACGTAGTTCAATTGATTATATGGATGTTTCGCCAAAACAAGTAGTATCTGCTGCAACAGCATGTATTCCTTTCTTAGAAAACGATGACTCCAACCGTGCCCTAATGGGTGCGAACATGCAACGTCAAGCAGTTCCATTGTTAAATCCTGAAGCTCCTTTTGTAGGAACAGGGATGGAACATGTGAATGCGCGTGACTCTGGTGCTGCAGTTATCGCAAAATATGTGGGAATTGTTGAACATGTAGAAGCGAGAGAAATTCGAGTTCGTCGAATTGAAGAAATCGACGGAAAAGAAGTTAAAGGCGATTTAACAAAATATAAATTACAAAAATTCATTCGTTCAAACCAAGGGACAAGTTATAACCAACGCCCAATTGTTAAAGTGGGCGATCGTGTAAAACCTCTTGATATTTTAGCGGATGGTCCATCTATGGAACGTGGCGAAATGGCACTTGGTCGTAATGTGCTTGTAGCCTTCATGACATGGGATGGCTTTAACTACGAGGATGCAGTAATTATGAGTGAACGTCTTGTAAAAGATGATGTGTACACTTCTGTGCATATCGAAGAATACGAGTCGGAATCTCGTGATACGAAACTCGGACCTGAAGAAATCACACGTGATATTCCAAACGTTGGAGAAGAAGCGCTTCGCAATTTAGACGATCGTGGAATCATCCGTATCGGTGCGGAAGTTCGTGATGGTGATATCTTAGTAGGGAAAGTAACACCTAAGGGAGTTACTGAGTTAACAGCTGAAGAACGTTTATTACATGCAATCTTTGGTGAAAAAGCACGTGAAGTTCGTGATACATCTCTACGTGTACCTCATGGTGCAGGTGGAATTATCTTGGACGTGAAAGTGTTTAATCGTGAAGATGGCGACGAGTTACCACCTGGTGTGAATCAACTTGTTCGTGCGTATATCGTTCAAAAACGTAAAATCTCTGTTGGGGATAAAATGGCCGGACGTCATGGTAACAAAGGTGTTATCTCGCGTATTCTTCCAGAAGAAGATATGCCATTCCTTCCAGACGGTACACCGGTTGATATCATGCTTAACCCTCTAGGGGTTCCATCTCGTATGAACATTGGTCAAGTATTAGAGCTACACTTAGGTATGGCATCTCGTACACTTGGCATTCACATGGCGTCACCAGTATTTGATGGTGCCAATGAAGCTGATGTTTGGAACACGATGGAAGAAGCTGGTATGAATCGTGACGGTAAAACTACTTTATATGATGGTCGCTCAGGTGAACCTTTCGACAACCGCGTATCTGTCGGTATCATGTATATGATTAAGTTAGCCCACATGGTTGACGATAAGTTGCATGCACGTTCTACTGGACCTTACTCTCTTGTTACGCAACAACCGCTTGGTGGTAAAGCACAATTCGGTGGACAGCGTTTCGGTGAGATGGAGGTTTGGGCACTTGAGGCATATGGTGCTGCTTATACACTTCAAGAAATCTTGACAGTGAAATCCGATGACGTTGTGGGGCGTGTGAAAACATACGAAGCCATCGTTAAAGGGGAAAGCGTTCCAGAACCAGGTGTTCCAGAATCATTTAAAGTATTAATAAAAGAACTTCAAAGTTTAGGTATGGACGTTAAGATGTTAACCATCAACGACGAAGAAATTGAACTGCGTGATTTGGATGAAGAAGACGATCTTCAACCTGCTGATGCACTCAATATCCTGCCAATGAAAAACGAAGCGCCTGTAGGTTCAGCCGAATAAAGGTTGTCACTACATGTATTATATAAAAGTGTTTTAAGAAATAAGGGCAGGCCTTCATACCTGCCCGCATTTCCATTTTCATAAAAGTTATCCGCCTGAGCTAAGTGGATAAAGTCTTTAATAGACCCAGACTAAGGGAGGTAGGCTCCTTGATAGACGTTAATAATTTTGAGTACATGAAGATTGGTTTAGCATCCCCTGATAAGATTCGTTCATGGTCTTATGGTGAAGTGAAGAAGCCTGAAACAATTAACTACCGCACACTAAAACCTGAAAAAGACGGTTTGTTCTGTGAGCGAATTTTTGGACCAACAAAAGATTGGGAATGTCATTGTGGGAAGTATAAGCGCGTTCGTTACAAAGGCGTTGTATGTGATCGTTGTGGCGTTGAAGTTACACGTTCAAAAGTTCGTCGTGAGCGTATGGGGCACATTGAATTAGCGGCTCCTGTATCACACATTTGGTACTTCAAAGGAATTCCAAGTCGTATGGGACTTATTTTAGATATGTCTCCACGTTCATTGGAAGAAGTGATTTATTTTGCTTCTTATGTAGTTGTAGATCCTGCAAATACACCACTTGAGCGTAAGCAATTATTGTCTGAGAAAGAATATCGTGCATACCGTGAAAAATACGGAACGAAATTCTATGCAGCAATGGGCGCTGAAGCGATTAAACGTCTTCTTCAAGATTTAGATCTTGAAAAAGAAACGGAAATGTTGAAAGAAGAGCTTAAAACTGCTGCCGGCCAACGCCGTACGCGTGCTATTAAGCGTTTAGAAGTGGTTGAATCTTTCCGTCACTCTGGCAATAAACCAGACTGGATGATTTTAGATGTACTTCCTGTAATTCCACCAGAGTTACGTCCAATGGTGCAATTAGATGGTGGTCGTTTTGCTACTTCTGATTTAAATGATTTGTACCGTCGTGTAATCAACCGTAATAACCGTTTAAAACGTTTGCTTGACCTTGGTGCGCCAAGCATCATCGTACAAAACGAAAAACGTATGTTACAAGAAGCTGTTGATGCATTGATTGATAATGGTCGTCGTGGCCGTCCAGTTACTGGACCAGGTAACCGTCCATTGAAATCACTTTCACATATGTTGAAAGGGAAACAAGGTCGTTTCCGTCAAAACTTACTAGGTAAACGTGTTGACTACTCTGGTCGTTCGGTTATCGTAGTAGGACCAAACTTAAAAATGTATCAATGTGGTCTTCCAAAAGAAATGGCAATTGAATTATTCAAACCATTCGTGATGAAAGAACTTGTTGAACGTGGGTTAGCTCACAACATTAAGAGTGCTAAGCGTAAAATTGAGCGTATGCATTCTGAAGTTTGGGATGTATTAGAAGATGTTATTAAGGAGCATCCGGTTTTATTAAACCGCGCACCTACTCTTCACCGTCTCGGAATTCAAGCATTCGAACCTACTTTAGTAGAAGGTCGTGCGATTCGTCTTCACCCACTCGTTTGTACAGCTTATAACGCTGACTTTGATGGTGACCAAATGGCCGTTCACGTTCCTTTATCTGCTGAAGCGCAAGCTGAAGCTCGTTTACTAATGTTGGCAGCACAAAACATTTTGAATCCGAAAGATGGAAAACCAGTTGTTACACCATCTCAAGATATGGTTTTAGGAAACTATTACTTAACACTTGAGCGTAAAGGTGCAACAGGTGAAGGAACTACATTCTTCGGACCAAATGAAGTGTTGATTGCTTACCAAAACGGACATGCACATTTGCATACTCGTATTGCAATTGCGGCAGGTTCATTGAATAACCAAACATTTACTGAAGAGCAAAACAAAATGTTGTTATTGACGACAGTAGGTAAAGTAATTTTCAATGAGATTCTACCTGAAACATTCCCGTACATTAACGAACCTACGGACTTCAACCTTCAAGTTGAAACACCGTCGAAATATTTTGTTCCTACAACAACAGATGTGCGTAATCACATCCGTGAAATGGAACTTGTATCACCATTCAAGAAAAAAATTCTTGGAAACATCATCGCGGAAGTATTCAAACGTTTCCATATCACGGAAACTTCTAGAATGCTTGACCGCATGAAAAATCTTGGGTTCAAATACTCAACTAAAGCTGGTATTACAATTGGTATCTCGGATATCGTGGTACTTCCAGATAAAGGTGAAGTGTTAGAAAAAGCGCAAGATAAAGTAGATAAAGTACTGAAACAATTCCGTCGCGGGTTAATTACAGAAGAAGAACGCTATGATCGTGTTATTTCTTACTGGAGTGCAGCGAAAGATGTGATTCAGGAAAAACTAATGAGATCATTAGACAATTTAAACCCAATCTTCATGATGAGTGACTCTGGAGCGCGTGGTAACGCATCCAACTTTACTCAACTTGCTGGTATGCGTGGATTGATGGCCAATCCGGCTGGTCGTATTATCGAACTTCCGATTAAATCATCATTCCGTGAAGGATTAACTGTACTTGAATACTTCATCTCGACTCACGGTGCTCGTAAAGGTCTTGCGGATACAGCCCTTAAAACGGCTGACTCAGGTTACTTAACACGTCGATTAGTTGACGTTGCTCAAGATGTAATTGTGCGTGAAGAGGATTGTGGCACGGATCGCGGCTTATTGATTGGCGCATTGATGGATGGCACAGAAGTTATTGAAGGCTTTGACGAGCGTATTGCTGGGCGTCATACTCGTAAAACGATTTTCCATCCAGAAACAAAAGAAGTTATTTTGGAAAAAGATGGATTAATTACAGAAGATGTTGCTCGTGTTATTTTAGAAGCTGGTTTCGAAGAGATTACGATTCGTTCAGCGTTTACATGTAATACGAAACACGGAGTATGTAAAAAATGTTACGGTACGAACTTAGCAACTGGTGAAAATGTTGAAGTGGGAGAAGCAGTTGGAATTATTGCTGCCCAATCAATTGGTGAGCCAGGTACACAGTTAACGATGCGTACATTCCATACAGGTGGGGTTGCTGGAGACGATATTACACAAGGTCTTCCGCGTATCCAAGAGATTTTCGAGTCTCGTAATCCTAAAGGTCAAGCGGTTATTTCTGAAATTACTGGGGTTATCTCTGCAATTGAAGAAATTCGTGAAGGACAAAAAGAAATTACAGTTCAAGGTGATATTGAAACACGTAAATACCTTGCACCATATAATGGTCGTTTGAAAGTTCAACTTGATGACGTCATTAAACGAGGCGAAGTGTTAACGGAAGGTTCTATTGATCCAAAAGAATTGTTAAAAGTAAAAGATGTTTCAACTGTACAAGTGTACTTATTGAAAGAAGTTCAAAAAGTATACCGTATGCAAGGTGTTGAAATCGGTGATAAGCATATTGAAGTAATGGTTCGCCAAATGCTTCGTAAAGTGCGTGTCATCGAGGCTGGAGAAACTGAACTACTACCTGGTTCGTTACTCGACATTCACCAATTTGCAGATGCGAATAAAGAGGCTGTGTTAAATGGAAAACTTCCTGCAACATGTCGCCCAGTTATTCTCGGTATTACAAAAGCGTCTCTTGAAACAGAATCGTTCTTATCGGCAGCGTCATTCCAAGAAACTACGCGTGTGTTAACAGACGCGGCAATTAAAGGGAAGCGTGATGAATTACTTGGCTTGAAAGAAAACGTTATTATTGGTAAACTCGTTCCAGCGGGAACTGGTATGCAACGTTATCGTCAAATCAAGATTGTCGAAGAGAAGAAAAACGAAGCTGAAGTAGCAGTAAGCGCTGATTAATCTCATATAATCCGGAGGGGTTTTTAATTTCAACCCCCCGGTATTTTTCTGAAAGAGGTTGACAGAAAAAATCTGAGATGATAATATGTTTAAGGTTGATAGTTGAAGGTCTGGGTCTTTGGAGGATATGAAAAATGTCTTATGAAAAAGTGAATCAGGCGAAGAAAACCGTCATCGGTACTAAGCAAGCAGTAAAAGCAATCCATGGTGGCCATGTCATTGAAATTCTCGTGGCTCTTGATGCAGATAATCGAATCACCCAACCTGCTATTCAGACAGCTAAAGATAAAGGTGTGAAGATTGACTTTGTAGAGTCTAAAATAGAACTCGGTAAAGCCTGCGGACTTCAAGTGGGTGCAGCAGTTGTTGCAATTACTGTGTAACAGTTTTTGTGTATAAACACACAAAGACTTTGTTTTTTACCCAAAAATGAACCACCTGGATGTGTGGTATTACAACGATAAGAAGAAGGGAGGAATAATCGATGCCTACAATTAACCAATTGGTACGTAAGCCTCGTAAACCCAAAACAGTTAAATCTGGATCACCAGCATTAAACAAAGGGTATAACAGTTCTAAAAAAACGTTAACAGACGTTAAATCACCGCAAAAACGTGGGGTTTGTACGCGTGTTGGAACAATGACACCGAAAAAACCAAACTCGGCACTTCGTAAATATGCGCGTGTACGTTTAACTAACCTAATTGAAGTTAATGCTTACATTCCGGGTGAAGGTCACAACCTTCAAGAACACAGTGTTGTTCTACTTCGCGGCGGTAAAGTAAAAGATTTACCTGGTGTACGTTACCATATCGTACGTGGTGCTCTTGATACTGCTGGTGTTACTGGTCGTATGCAAAGCCGTTCATTATACGGAACGAAACGCCCTAAAGTTAAAAAAAGCTAATACAAAATAAAATTATAGATCTCATCGAAAGGAGGAAAACACATGCCTCGTAAAGGTCCTGTTTCCAAACGTGACGTGTTACCAGATCCAATTTATAATTCGAAACTAGTAACTCGTTTAATCAATAAAATGATGGTAGATGGTAAAAGAGGTACTTCTCAAAAAATTCTTTATGGAGCGTTTGAACTTGTTCAAGAACGTTCTGGTAAAGATCCTTTAGAAGTATTTGATGCTGCATTAGCAAACATCATGCCAGTACTTGAAGTTAAAGCTCGCCGTGTTGGTGGTTCTAACTATCAGGTGCCAATCGAAGTACGTCCAGAGCGTCGTTCTACATTAGGTCTTCGCTACTTAGTGAACTATTCTCGTCTTCGTGGGGAGAAAACAATGGAAGAGCGTTTAGCTAACGAAATTCTTGACGCTTCTAACAACACAGGTTCTTCTGTGAAGAAACGTGAAGATATGCACAAAATGGCTGAAGCAAATAAAGCATTTGCTCATTACCGCTGGTAGGATTTTTCATCCACTAATCATTCTAATTTGAGATGGAAGGAGAAATACAAAATGGCTAGAGAGTTCTCCTTAGAGAATACACGTAATATTGGAATCATGGCTCATATCGATGCTGGTAAAACAACAACTACTGAGCGTATTCTTTATTATACAGGTCGTATCCACAAGATTGGCGAAACTCATGAAGGTGCATCACAAATGGACTGGATGGAGCAAGAACAAGAACGTGGAATCACGATTACTTCTGCTGCAACAACAGCTGCTTGGAAAGGTCACCGCGTAAACATTATCGATACACCAGGTCACGTAGACTTCACAGTTGAAGTTGAACGTTCACTTCGTGTACTTGATGGTGCTGTAACGGTACTTGATGCTCAGTCTGGTGTTGAACCGCAAACTGAAACAGTATGGCGCCAAGCTACAACATATGGTGTACCACGTATTGTTTTCGTAAACAAAATGGATAAAATCGGGGCTGACTTCCTATATTCTGTAGGAACAATCCTTGATCGTTTACAAGCTAATGCTCATCCAATTCAATTACCAATCGGTGCTGAAGACGAGTTCGAAGCAATTATCGACTTAGTTGAAATGAATGCAATTTTCTATGGTAATGACGAAGGAACAGACATCCAAGTGAGAGAAATTCCTGAATCACATATCGAAGTTGCAAACGAATGGCGCGAGAAGTTAGTTGAGGGTGTAGCAGAACTTGATGAAGCACTAATGGAAAAATACCTTGGTGGCGAAGAAATCACAAAAGAAGAATTGAAAAACGCAATCCGTAAAGGAACTGTAAATGTTGAATTCTTCCCTGTTGTATGTGGTACTGCTTTCAAAAACAAAGGTGTTCAATTAATGCTTGATGCAGTTATTGACTATCTTCCAGCTCCAACAGATGTACCTCCTATGATGGGTACTCTGCCGGATTCTGACGAAGAAGTTTTACGTAAACCAGAAGATACAGCGCCTTTCTCTGCATTGGCATTCAAAGTTATGACGGATCCTTACGTTGGTAAATTAACGTTCTTCCGCGTATACTCTGGAGTTCTTTCATCTGGATCTTACGTACAAAACTCAACTAAAGGTAAACGTGAACGCGTAGGACGTATTCTACAAATGCACGCGAACTCTCGTGAAGAGATTGCAGAAGTTTACTGTGGTGATATTGCAGCAGCAGTTGGTCTTAAAGATACAACTACTGGAGACACATTGTGTGACGAGAAACATCTTGTTATCCTTGAGTCTATGGAATTCCCAGAACCAGTTATCTCGTTATCTGTAGAGCCGAAGTCAAAAGCTGACCAAGATAAAATGGGTCAAGCTTTACAAAAACTTCAAGAGGAAGATCCAACTTTCCGCGCTCACACTGACGTAGAAACTGGACAAGTTATCATCGCTGGTATGGGTGAACTTCACCTTGATATCATTGTTGATCGTATGCGTCGTGAATTCAAGGTTGAAGCTAACGTGGGCGCGCCACAAGTTTCTTACCGTGAAACATTCCGTGGGTCAGCTTCGGTTGAAGGTAAGTTCGTACGCCAATCTGGTGGACGTGGTCAATTCGGACACGTTTGGATTGAGTTCTCTCCAAACGAAGAAGGAAAAGGCTTTGAATTCGAAAATGGTATTGTCGGTGGTGTTGTTCCACGTGAATACATCCCAGCTGTTGAAGCAGGTCTTCGTGACTCTTTAAACAATGGTGTACTTGCTGGATATCCACTAATTGACATCAAGGCTCGTCTATTTGACGGATCTTACCATGATGTTGACTCGAATGAGATGGCGTTCAAAATTGCCGCTTCTATGGCTCTTAAAAACGCAGTATCAAAATGTAACCCGGTACTTCTTGAGCCGCTTATGCGCGTAGAAGTTGTTATCCCTGAGGAATACCTTGGAGATATCATGGGTGACATTACGTCACGTCGTGGACGTGTTGAAGGTATGGACGCTCGTGGAAACGCGCAAGTAGTACGTTCAATGGTTCCACTTTCTCAAATGTTTGGTTACGCTACTGCATTGCGTTCTAACACGCAAGGTCGCGGTGTGTTCTCAATGCACTTCGATCACTATGAAGAAGTACCAAAATCAATTTCAGAAGAAATTATCAAAAAAAATAAAGGTCAATAATTGAATTTTGATTCTTTATCAAGTATAACTATTTTGTAAGCTATGAATGATGAAGGATCTAGACCTACATCATTCATAGTAAAAACTATCATTTAAATTTTGAGGAGGACATCCCTAATGGCTAAAGCTAAATTCGATCGTTCGAAAACACATGCTAATATTGGTACAATCGGTCACGTTGACCATGGTAAAACAACTTTAACAGCAGCAATCGCAACAGTTCTTGCAAAACGTTCTGGTGGTACTGCAATGAGCTATGCACAAATCGATAACGCTCCTGAAGAAAAAGAGCGCGGAATCACAATCAACACTTCTCACGTTGAGTATGAAACTGCAACTCGTCACTATGCACACGTTGACTGCCCAGGACATGCC
>JBFGKX010000024.1:0-18091 GCA_041576455.1 Paenisporosarcina sp.
GAGTTATTAACACAATTCGGAATGCCGTTCCAAAAGTAAACATAAGGGAGGCGTAAACGTGGCTAAAAAATCAATGATCGCTAAACAAAAGCGCACGCCAAAGCATAATGTACAAGCTTACACACGTTGTGAACGTTGCGGACGTCCGCATTCGGTCTTACGTAAATTTAAACTTTGCCGTATTTGTTTCCGTGAACTTGCTTACAAGGGACAAATTCCTGGCGTGAAAAAAGCCAGCTGGTAATCCCCTAAACTGGGAAGGAGGTTAATGTAATGACAATGACAGATCCGATTGCAGATATGCTTACACGTATTCGTAACGCGAACATGGTTCGCCACGAAAAGTTGGAAGTACCTGCTTCAAATATGAAAAAAGAGATCGCTGAAATCCTTAAGCGTGAAGGTTTTGTTCGTGACGTAGAATACGTAGAAGATAGCAAACAAGGTATCATCCGTATCTTCTTGAAATACGGTCAAAACAACGAACGTGTTATTACTGGATTAAAACGTATTTCTAAACCTGGTCTTCGTGTATATGCGAAAACTAATGAAGTACCTAGAGTATTAAATGGACTTGGGATTGCTTTAGTTTCAACTTCTAATGGTCTATTAACTGATAAAGAAGCACGCGCTAAACAAGTTGGCGGCGAAATCGTAGCTTACGTTTGGTAAAAAGCAACAAACGAATGGAGGTGCAAATAAATGTCTCGTGTAGGTAAAAAACCAATTGAGGTTCCTGCTGACGTTACTGTAACTATTGGTGCAAACAATGAAGTTACTGTAAAAGGTCCAAAAGGCGAGCTTACTCGTACTTTTAATGCAGATATTAAAATCGAAAAAGAAGAAAACGTGATTACTTTAACACGTCCTTCTGAATCAAAAGATCACCGTACGATTCACGGTACAACTCGTGCTTTGCTTGCAAACATGGTTGAAGGTGTTTCTAAAGGGTTTGAACGTAATCTTGAGTTAGTTGGTGTTGGTTACCGTGCTTCTTTACAAGGAGAAAAACTTGTATTGAACGTTGGGTACTCTCATCCAGTAGAATTCACACCTGAAGATGGCTTAGTTGTAGAAGTTCCTACAAACACTAAGATCAGCATCAAAGGGATTAACAAAGAGCGCGTTGGTGCATTAGCATCAAACATCCGTCAAGTACGTCCACCAGAGCCGTATAAAGGCAAAGGGATTCGTTATGAAGGCGAAGTTGTTCGTCGTAAAGAAGGTAAAACAGGTAAATAATGCTGCCTAAGCATTAGAAAGGAGTGACCTCTGTGATTACGAAACAAGATAAAAATCAAGTTCGTAAAAAACGTCATGCACGTGTACGTTCTAAAATCACGGGTACAGCTGAACGTCCTCGTTTAAACGTATTCCGTTCTAATAAACACTTATATGCGCAATTAATTGACGATACTGCTGGTGTAACACTTGTAAGTGCTTCTACTATGGAAAAAGATTTCGATGGTAAAGGTAATGTCGAGTCTGCTAAAGCTATCGGTGAATCAATCGCTAAACGTGCTTCGGAAAAAAACATTAAAGCTGTTGTCTTCGACCGTGGCGGTTACTTATATCATGGTCGCGTAAAAGCTTTAGCTGAAGCTGCTCGCGAAAATGGCTTAGAATTTTAATAAGAAGGAGGGACACATTTCATGCGTCACATTGATCCAAACAAACTTGAACTTGAAGAACGCGTTGTTACTATTAACCGCGTAGCTAAAGTTGTAAAAGGTGGACGTCGTTTCCGCTTCACTGCATTGGTTGTTGTTGGTGACAAGAATGGCCACGTAGGATTCGGCACTGGTAAAGCACAAGAAGTACCTGATGCTATCCGCAAAGCAGTAGAAGATGCGAAGAAAAACCTGATCGAAGTGCCTATGGTACGTGGTACTACTCCACATTTAATTATCGGTAACTTTGGCGCTGGTGAAATTTTAATCAAACCTGCTGCTCCTGGTACTGGCGTTATCGCTGGCGGACCAGTTCGTGCTGTACTTGAGCTTGCTGGTATTACTGATATTCTTTCTAAATCTCTTGGTTCTAACACACCAATCAACATGGTTCGTGCTACAATCAAGGGCTTAACTGAACTTAAGCGTGCTGAAGACGTTGCTAAATTGCGCGGTAAATCAGTAGAAGAGTTATTAGGTTAAGGGAGGGAAATGACAATGGCAAAATTAGAAGTTACCCTCACTAAAAGCGTTATCGGTACTAAACCCGGTCAACGTAAAACTGTAGAAGCTCTTGGATTACGTAAAATGCATCAAACTGTTGAGCATGCTGACAACGCAGCTATCCGTGGGATGGTTGAAAAAGTAGCTCATTTAGTTTCTGTAAAGGAACTATAAATCGTATTTTAGAATAAGGAGGTGCCACCCATATGAAACTGCATGAGTTAAAACCAGCAGAAGGATCACGTTCTGAGCGTAAGCGCAAAGGCCGCGGGATTGGTTCTGGTAATGGTAAAACTGCAGGTAAAGGTCATAAAGGTCAAAACGCTCGTTCTGGCGGCGGTGTTCGTCCAGGATTTGAAGGCGGTCAAAACCCATTATTCCGACGTTTACCAAAACGCGGCTTTACGAATATTAATCGTAAAGTATACGCTATTGTGAACCTTGACACATTAAACCGTTTCGAAGAAGGCACAGAGGTTACACCTGCATTGCTTCTTGAAACAGGTTATGTGAGCAGCGAAAAAGCTGGTATCAAGATTCTCGGTAACGGTTCTCTTGACAAAAAGCTTACTGTGAAAGCTCACAAGTTCTCGGCTTCTGCTAAAGAGGCTATCGAAACTGCGGGCGGACAAACAGAGGTGGTTTAATGTTTCAGACAATCTCCAACTTTATGCGCGTTAGAGATATAAGAAATAAAATCATTTTTACTCTGTTGATGCTGATCATTTTCCGTATTGGAACATTTATTCCGGTACCTAATGTTGATGCACAAGTTCTTCAAGCTACTGACCAATTTAGCTTAATTGGTTTCTTAAATACATTTGGTGGCGGTGCCCTTGCTAACTTCTCGATTTTAGCAATGGGAATTATGCCGTACATCACAGCATCCATTATTGTGCAATTGCTACAGATGGATGTAGTACCGAAGTTTACGGAGTGGGCAAAACAAGGTGAAGTCGGAAGACGAAAACTTGCTCAGTTCACACGTTACTTCACAATTGTGTTAGCGTTTATTCAAGCGATTGCGATGTCTTACGGATTCAACCGCATGTATGGTGGCAGTTTAATTCGCGAAGATAACGTCTCAACGTATTTTGTCATAGCAATTGTGTTAACAGCTGGAACTGCGTTCCTACTTTGGTTATCAGAGCAAATTACTGCTAAAGGTGTTGGTAATGGGATTTCCATTATTATCTTTGCAGGGATTGTTGCCGCGATTCCAAGTGCTGCTAACCAGATCTATGCACAACAAATAGATGGCGCTGGTGATGATTTATTCATTCGTATTGCGATTATGGCTCTTCTAGTTTTAGCGATTATTGCAGTTACTGTCGGAGTTATTTACGTTCAACAAGCATTGCGTAAAATTCCAATTCAGTATGCAAAACGTGTTGCTGGTCGTGGCACTGCTAGTGCTCAACAGACACACTTACCGTTAAAAGTGAATGCTGCGGGAGTTATCCCAGTAATCTTTGCGGTTGCATTTATCATTACGCCACAAACACTTTCAACCTTCTTTGGACAAAATCGTGTAACAGATTTTATTCAGAACACGTTTGATTATTCACAACCTGTGGGCATGCTCATTTATGTTGCGTTGATCATTGCATTTACGTATTTCTATGCGTTCATTCAAGTGAATCCTGAAAATGTTGCCGATAATTTGAAAAAGCAAGGTGCATATATTCCAGGAATTCGTCCAGGGAAAAACACACAAGACTATTTAACAACAGTTTTGTATCGTTTAACTTTCGTGGGTGCGATTTTCCTAGCGGTTGTTTCTATTATGCCGATCCTGTTCATTAACTTTGCTGGTTTACCAGCATCTGCACAAATCGGTGGAACAAGCTTGCTAATCGTTGTTGGTGTTGCACTAGAAACGATGAAACAACTTGAAGCACAACTAGTCAAACGTCACTACAAAGGCTTTATGAAATAATGTTTGGTTTTGAGGAACGATTTCGTTCCTTTTAACCTGCAAATTGTATGCAGGGGGCAAAACGTATGAATATCGTTTTAATGGGTTTGCCAGGTGCAGGTAAAGGCACTCAAGCAGATAAAATTGTTGAGAAGTACGCAATCCCTCATATTTCTACAGGCGACATGTTTCGAGCAGCTATTAAAGATGGTACAGAACTAGGCCTTAAAGCTAAATCGTTTATGGATAATGGTGCACTAGTACCTGATGAAGTAACGATCGGTATTGTCCGTGAAAGATTAAGCAAAGCTGATTGTGAAGAAGGATTTTTGTTAGACGGGTTTCCTCGTACAGTTCCTCAGGCGGAAGCACTTGATGCGCTTTTGGCTGATCTAAACAGAGACGTAGAGCACGTTTTAAATATCCAAGTTGAGCAAGAAGAGTTGATTAAGCGCTTAACGGGGCGTCGCATCTGTAAAGTTTGCGGCACTGCGTACCATTTAATCTTTAACCCACCTCAAGTAGATGGTGTTTGTGATAAAGATGGAGGCGAGCTTTACCAGCGCGCGGATGACAATCCGGAAACGGTCACTAACCGTCTGGAAGTAAATATGAAACAAACACAACCTTTGCTTGACTATTATGGCGACAAAGGCGTGTTAACAAATATAAACGGTCAGCAAGACATTCATAAGGTATTTGCTGATTTAGACGCTCTTTTAAAGGGCAACCGCAGCTTAACATAGCGGCAAGCTTATAAACGGAAATTTATTTCTAGAGCTGCAAAAGCAAATTATGCCCGATATACGAAAGAACGAAATAGTGAATGTTGCGTCTAAGAGGATCCCTTTGTCCTTTCGTGCATTTCTACTTCCGACAAGGTATAATGGGTTTCGTGGAAGCATCTGTGTAACGGATATGGTGGAACTCATCCAAGGCATTCCGAGCGGTCGTGTTTACATGAGGGAGACAAGGTTCACCCGGGTTAGTCTACTCCGTAGGTTGCCAGAAGCGAAGCCTGACGAGTGTCTTTCGAACATCTCTCGTGCAAAACAAACATATGTTGAAACGAATAGATTCCACTTCGGACGTCGATTTGCGGAACATTCCGTTTGATTTGATGATGAGGTCCTGATTTTTTATACAGAAGGGAGACAGGGTTGATGGCGAAAGACGATGTAATTGAAATCGAAGGTACAGTTGTTGAGACTTTGCCTAATGCGATGTTTAAGGTAGAATTAGAAAATGGTCATACGATTCTTGCTCATGTTTCGGGTAAAATCCGTATGCACTTTATTCGCATCCTGCCAGGGGATAAAGTCACAATTGAACTTTCTCCTTACGATTTAACTCGCGGTCGTATCACATACCGTTTTAAATAATCTTTTGCACTCCGGACAACTAAGGAGGTTGGGTTAGATGAAAGTGAGACCATCTGTTAAACCGATCTGCGAAAAATGTAAAGTAATTCGCCGACGCGGTAAAGTAATGGTAATCTGTGAAAATCCTAAACATAAACAAAAACAAGGCTAATTTGAAGGAGGTGCACGACACACATGGCTCGTATTGCTGGTGTTGACATTCCGCGCGATAAACGCGTTGTTATTTCATTAACATATATTTTCGGTATTGGTAAAACTACTGCACAAAAAGTTTTAGCTACTGCAGGAATTGCTGAAGATACACGCGTGCGTGATCTTACAGAAGACGAATTAAACAAAATTCGTGAATCAATCGGTGCTTACAAGGTAGAAGGTGACCTTCGCCGTGAAGTATCATTAAACATTAAACGCTTGATGGAAATCGGTTCATTCCGTGGTATCCGTCATCGTAGAGGTTTACCTGTTCGCGGTCAAAATACGAAGAACAATGCGCGTACGCGTAAAGGTCCTCGTAAAACTGTTGCTAACAAGAAAAAATAATCGGTAAAGGAGGTTTCTTCCTAACATGGCACGTAAACAACAAACACGTAAGCGTCGTGTGAAAAAGAATATCGAATCCGGTATTGCACACATCCGCTCTACATTTAATAATACAATTGTAACGATTACAGATATGCAAGGAAATGCGGTATCTTGGTCAAGTGCTGGTTCACTTGGTTTTAAAGGTTCTCGTAAATCAACTCCATTTGCTGCGCAAATGGCTGCTGAAGCAGCTGCGAAAGCTTCTGTTGAGCATGGTCTTAAGACGTTAGAAGTAACGGTAAAAGGTCCTGGTGCTGGTCGTGAAGCTGCAATTCGTGCACTTCAAGCTGCAGGTCTTGATGTTACAGCTATCAAAGATGTAACACCAGTTCCACATAACGGATGCCGACCACCAAAACGTCGTCGCGTGTAATAGGTGCGACTCAATTTAGTTGATTGAGAACATCATTTCTTGTACAAACTGAGTTGTGCAATCACCGATAAGTCTAGTACCTATCGATTTCTGATGGAACGAACCTATACATTTGATGTTTTGAAGGAGGGTATATTTGAATGATCGAAATTGAAAAACCAAAGATTGAAACGGTTGAGATCAGCGAAGCTGCCAAATTTGGCAAGTTTGTTGTAGAACCGCTTGAGCGTGGATATGGAAACACATTAGGGAATTCACTACGTCGTATCCTATTGTCTTCTTTACCAGGAGCTGCAGTTACTTCTATTCAAATTGATGGCGTACTTCACGAATTCTCTACTATTGAGGGTGTAGTTGAAGATGTTGCTTCAGTTATAATGAACGTGAAGAAATTAGCTCTAAAAATCTACTCTGATGAAGAAAAAGTCATTGAGATTGATGTTAAAGGTGACGGGCAGATTACAGCCGCTGACATTACACATGACAGTGATGTAGAAATTTTAAATCCTGATCTCTATATTGCAACAATCGGTAAAAATGGTCATTTGCGTATGCGTATGTATGCACAACGCGGCCGCGGTTACACTCCTGCTGATCAAAACAAACGTGAGGATCTTCCTATCGGCGTGATCCCAATCGACTCTATTTATACTCCAGTTTCACGCGTCAATTTCCAAGTAGAAAATACACGCGTTGGTCAAATGACTAATTTCGATAAACTTTCTCTTGATGTGTGGACAGATGGCAGCATCGGTCCGAAAGAGGCGATTTCGCTAGGGGCGAAAATTTTAACTGAGCATTTAAACATCTTTGTTGGGATGACGGATGAGGCAAAAACGGCTGAAATCATGGTTGAAAAAGAAGAAGATCAAAAAGAAAAAGTGTTGGAGATGACTATCGAAGAACTTGACCTTTCTGTTCGTTCTTATAACTGCTTGAAGCGTGCAGGTATTAATACAGTACTTGAGTTAGCTAGCAAGTCAGAAGATGACATGATGAAAGTTCGTAACCTAGGACGTAAATCACTAGAAGAAGTTAGAGCGAAGTTAGATGAGCTTGGCTTAGGATTACGCAAAGAAGACTAAGCGACTTTTTTGATATAGACATATTAATATTCAACAAAGGAGGTAAACATCTATGGGTTACAGAAAACTTGGTCGTACAAGTTCTCAACGTAAAGCGATGTTACGTGACTTAACAACGGATTTGATCATCAACGAACGCATTCAAACGACAGAAGCTCGTGCGAAAGAACTACGTTCAGTTGTTGAAAAAATGATTACATTAGGTAAACGTGGAGATTTGCATGCACGCCGTCAAGCTGCATCATATATTCGTCGTGAACTAGTAACTGCTACTGATGAAGAAGGCAATGAATCAACAGTTTATGCTTTGCAAAAATTGTTTGATGATGTAGCACCACGCTACGCCGATCGTCAAGGCGGATATACACGTATTATGAAAATGGGACCTCGTCGTGGAGACGGAGCACCTGTTGTCGTGATTGAATTAGTTTAATCACAAAAACTTAAAGAGGGTTCTAGGTTAGTAGCCGCCCTCTTTTTTTAAAGATTTATACGACAAAATGAAAAGCTGAGCGTTACGATGAGCGAATCCTTTGGATAGCGTCTCGTCTAGCTCTACGCACCTCATTCACGTAAACGGTCTGAGCAACCGAATACGAAACAGATATAGAAGAGCGCATTTCTCTGAATGAGGTGCGCGCTTTTTTATTTTGTCGTAAAATATAAAGAACGTTTAAGATGAGTTGAGTTAGAGCGGAGTTTGAGGAGGTCTAGTTTTTACATGAATGAAATTTTATCCATACAACATGTTACCTATACATATACACCTGAAGATACAGAAACTCGTAAAGCTGTAGAAGACATTTCTTTCTCAGTCAACGATGGCGAGTGGATTGCAATTGTTGGCCATAACGGTTCAGGAAAGTCCACAATGGCGAAGTTGATGAATGGACTCTTGTTTCCTCAAGAGGGGGAAGTTCGAGTACTAGGTCAACCGCTGAATGAAGAAAATCTATGGGACATTCGTTCACAAATGGGGATGGTTTTTCAAAATCCTGATAATCAATTTGTGGGTGCAACTGTACAAGACGATGTCGCTTTTGCGTTGGAAAATAACGGGATTCCGTTTGAAGATATGGTTGTGCGTGTTCAGGAGTCGCTTCTTCAAGTGAACATGGAGCAATTTATAAATAGTGAGCCTCATCATTTATCTGGTGGGCAAAAACAGCGCGTGGCGATTGCCGGTGCCATTGCGTTAAAACCGAGAATTTTGATTTTGGATGAAGCGACGTCCATGCTAGATCCAAAAGGTCGAGAAGAAGTGCTATCTACGCTTCATCTATTACGAAAAGAAACAAATTTAACCGTTCTGTCGATTACACATGATTTGGAAGAGGCGTTACTTGCCGACCGAATGATTGTGATGAACAAGGGACAAAAGTATGCTGAAGCTACCCCCAACGAGATTTTTGCTCGTGGCGAGGAATTAGTTACTTTAGGGTTAGATTTACCCTTCGCAATGAAAATGAGCAAACTGTTTCGAGAAAATGGCGTTTTATTAAAAGAAGAACATATGTCAGAACAAGAGTTGGTGAATGATCTATGGACATCCAACTTCAACAAGTAGGCTATGCCTATTCAAAAGGAACTCCTTTTGAAAAGCGTGCTTTGGAAGATGTTAATCTTCATATTCTATCAGGTTCTTATCAAGCGATAATTGGTCACACTGGCTCTGGAAAGTCCACGTTACTACAACACTTAAATGGATTGTTAAAGCCTTCCGAAGGCGTTGTTAAATTAGGGGACTTAACAATTCTAGCTGATAAAAAAGTGAAAAATTTAAAGCCTGTTCGACAAAAAATTGGCATCGTCTTTCAGTTTCCTGAACATCAACTTTTTGATGAGACGGTGTTAAAAGATATTATGTTTGGTCCATTAAATTTTGGGGTGTCTGTAATCGAGGCAGAGCGACGTGCTCGTGATTTAGTAAAACTATTAGGGTTACCAGAAGAAGTCCTTGAAAAATCGCCATTTGATTTATCAGGTGGTCAAATGCGTAGAGTGGCCATTGCGGGCGTTTTAGCGATGGAACCGAGCGTTTTAGTATTAGACGAGCCAACAGCTGGTTTAGACCCCCGTGGTCGTCACGAAATTATGGAGTTGTTTCACAAACTTCATGTTGAAAAAGGCTTAACTACCATTTTAGTTACACATTCAATGGAAGATGCAGCACGTTACGCTGATCGAGTCGCTATCATGCATGAAGGTCGTTGTGTTTTAAGTGGGAATCCCACTGATATCTTTGGAAATGAAGAGAGACTCGCGGAATTCCGTTTAGCAGCTCCGCGTGTTGTGCGGCTACAACGTAAGTTTGAAGCACTTCTAGGATATCCATTAGCTCAACTTTGTTTGACGGAAGAGCAATTGTCGGTAGAGATTGGTCATGTCGTACAAGGGGAGCGTGAGTTCTCATGATGGAGAAAATGATTTTTGGTCGCTACATCCCAGGGGACTCGTTCATTCATAAATTAGATCCTCGTTCAAAATTAATCTTTGTGTTCATCTTTATTGCGATTGTCTTTTTGGCCAATAATGCCGTAACTTATGCGCTCCTACTTGCATTTACACTTGTAATTGTATTGTTTTCACAGATTCGTTTATATTTTTTAATTAATGGATTAAAACCCATTCTCATTTTGCTCATCTTCACATTTTTGCTGCACATCTTCTTTACAAAAGAAGGCGATCTTTTATGGAAATGGCAATTTATTGCGGTATATGAAGAAGGTTTAAAGCAAGGGATATATATTTCAATGAGGTTCCTGGTCTTAGTTTTTATTACGTCTATTTTAACATTAACGACTTCACCGATTTCAATTACTGATGGGATGGAAGTGTTATTAAATCCTTTTAAACGATTTAAATTACCCGTCCATGAACTGGCTTTAATGATGTCCATCTCGTTACGTTTTATCCCAACCTTGATGGATGAGACGGATAAAATTTTAAAGGCACAAATGGCTCGTGGATCAGATATAAGCACTGGTCCAATAAAAGATAGAGTGAAAGCGATTGTCCCTTTACTAATCCCCTTATTTGTGAGTGCATTTAAACGTGCAGAAGACTTGGCTGTGGCGATGGAAGTGCGAGGTTATAAAGGTGGAGAGGGTCGAACACGTTACCGCCAGTTGAAGTGGGACTGGCGTGATACGACGGGAATCGCTATGTTAGGAATTTTCGGCTTAGCACTTTGGTGGTTCAGGTCGTAATACTGGAGGAAAAGGCAGTGAAACGTTTAAAAGCAACCATTATGTATGACGGACATGCGTTTGCGGGTTATCAAGTACAACCGAATGCACGTACAGTTCAGGCAGAGTTAGAACGCGTACTCACAAAAATGCATAAAGGAACTACTATTAAAGTAGTAGCGAGTGGTCGAACAGATGCCGGCGTTCATGCAACGGGACAAGTGATTCATTTTGACACGGACCTCCAATTTCCGGTAAATCGTTGGCAACGGGCACTTAATGTTCAACTACCCGGAGATATTCGAATACGCTCTGTAGAAGAAGTTTCAAATGATTTTCATGCAAGATATCATACGATTGGCAAGGTATATCGATACAAATGGGGACTAGGAGACGTTGAGAGTCCTTTTAAGCGTCATTACGTCGTTTATATACCTGGACTTAAGCCAGATATCAAACGGATGGAGATAGCTGCACAAGCGTTTATCGGCACACATGATTTTACGAGTTTTTGTTCAGCACGAACAGAGGTTGTCGATCGTGTTCGCACAATTAAACGTATCGATTTAATTGAGAGTGATCAAGACGAACTGCATATGGTAATTGAAGGCGACGGCTTCTTGTATAACATGGTTCGAATTATAGCCGGGAATTTATGGGAAGTGGGAATTGGAAAGCGTGAACCTACGGAAATCGTAAGCATGCTTGCAGCGATGGACCGAAAAACAGCCGGAAAAACAGCGCCAGCACAAGGTTTGTACTTAGAATCTGTGCAATATGCTAAATGAAGCAACACGTCCAGGTGTTTTGAAAAAAGCCCTTGACATTTTATCCCGTACGTTATAAGATGACATATGGTATTTCATTAACCCCACGATAAGCCCCGAAACTTATTGTTGATGATGATATAGGTAAAATTTCAAATCAGATTAGAATGAATTAGGAGGACAAAATACATGCGTACAACATTCATGGCTAAAGGTCACGAAGTAGAACGTAAGTGGTTAGTAGTAGACGCTGAAGGACAAACACTTGGTCGTTTAGCTTCAGAAGTAGCTGCTATCTTACGTGGTAAAAACAAACCAACTTTCACACCAAACGTAGACACAGGTGATCACGTGATCATCATCAATGCAGAGAAAATCGAATTGACTGGTAAAAAATTAACAGACAAAATTTACTACCGTCATACACAATTTGCAGGTGGTTTGAAAAAACGTACTGCATTAGAAATGCGTACAAACTACCCTACAAAAATGCTTGAATTAGCAATCAAAGGGATGCTTCCTAAAAACTCTTTAGGTCGTCAAACGTTTACTAAACTTAACGTATACGCTGGAGCAGAACATCCACATGCAGCACAAAAACCAGAAGCTTATGAGCTTCGCGGATAATAAAGAGGAGGATACAACCTTGGCACAAGTTCAATATATCGGCACAGGTCGTCGTAAAAGCTCAACAGCACGCGTACGTTTAGTACCGGGCGAAGGCAATATCGTAATCAACAAACGTGACGTAGAAGACTACGTACCATTCGCAACTTTACGCGAAATCATCAAACAACCACTAGTAGCTACTGAAACACTTGGAAGCTATGACATCCATGTAAACGTTAATGGTGGTGGATACACAGGTCAAGCCGGCGCAATCCGTCATGGTATTGCTCGTGCACTACTTCATGTAGATCCTGATTTCCGTCCAGCATTGAAATCTGCAGGATTGTTAACTCGTGATTCACGCATGAAAGAACGTAAAAAACCAGGTCTTAAAGGCGCTCGTAAAGCTCCTCAGTTCTCAAAACGTTAATCTTCGGATTTTCAAAACCCTTTCCCTTTTGTGGGAAAGGGTTTTTTTGTGTGCCACAAAATTGTACCCTGCCAACGTCAAAGTGCAAACCATAACCAATCCCCCATGACTTGCATAGGATAGGGAAGTGAAAAATGACGTTAGGAGGACGAAGTTGCATTACTCAATGAATGATAAGTATCAAAATTTCGATTCAAGAGAATTCCAACAGTCATTAGCATTAATCGTTAAGGCAATCCAAGGAGAAAAGGAAGACGAACTTCTTTATTCCTACTTGTTGTCCGTTGCCCCATCACAAGAAAACAAAGACATAATTTTATCCATTCGAGAGGATGAAAGTAAACATCATAAAATGTTTAAGAAAATGTATCAAAACATCACAGGTCAAGAAGTGAGCGGAACTAATAAAGAAGTTTTTCAAAAACCGATTTCTTATGTTCGTGGAATTCAGCAAGCTCACTTTAGGAAGTTAAAAGCAGTGGAAATGTCTCAAAAAATACGGAAAGGACTCCCAACTCGTTATTACCGGGATAAGATGTTTGAAATCATCACAGATAAACTAAAGCACGCAAATAAATATAGTTTTCTCTACACCGAAAACAAGATGAGTGCACCAGCTCAACAATTAACTTCAAAGGAAAAAACACCAGATGAATGGGTGAAATATACCGCATATTTAGTTGAAGAAGCTGAAGAAGACTTCAACAAAGGTGTTAATTTAACACATGTGTTCCAAGAATTTATTTTGATGGGGGTACTTGTGGGGAAGGGGTATACGCCAAAACAAGCGTATGAAACAGTAGGGGATTGGGAGAAAAAGGGAGAATCTAAACTTTTACAAGCAAGTAAGAAATTTAATGATCATAAATGAACGCACACCTCAACTCTATCTCCTAATTAGGAATAGAGTTTTTTACATAGATTTATCGAAGGAAAAGGAGCAAATGTACGAATCGTTATTGCCCAGGAAATACTGTAGGGATACTCTTTGCCTTTTAAATTTTGTATAAAGTCATGCACTCAAAATATTTATGTACCGATGAAAATATCATAGAATGTCTGTCAAAACATAAAATGAATTAGTTGAAAGTAATCGCGTTTTTGAAGGGGTCCTAAAACTGATACATAACCATGTGTAACTTATTTCCTTACTATCGACCTGACCACAATCTATTTCAACGATATAAAATCATTAGGGTGGGAATGCCGTGCTCTTTATTCGAAAAACGTTTGCAATTTTAGTAGGAAGTTTTTTAATGGCATTTGGAGTAAATGTGTTTCTAATTAATCATGAACTTCTAGACGGAGGCACTTTTGGAATGGGGTTAATATTACACTATTTGACGGGTCTCCAAGTGGGCTTAATGTTCATCCTATTTAGCATTCCTATTGTAATACTGGCTTGGTTTAGTAATCGGCTATTTTTATATAATAGTTTGCATGGGATGTTGTTCTCGTCGTTTGCGGTGGATATATCTTATCGATCATTACGGGATTTTGGGGTTTTTTTAAATCAACCTCCAGTAGTCAGCGCAATGTTAGGAGGATTATTTGTAGGGGCTGGAATTGGACTTATGCTTCGTTTTGATACTAGCATAGGGGGAACCGATTTACTTGGCCAAATACTTGCCAAATATGCCAATTTAAATCCTGGAATTATTATTTTAATAATTGATTTTATTATTATTCTGTTGGGTTACTGTTTATTAAAAGGTAATTCACTTTTCCTTTCAAGTATTACCGTTATCTGTGTAGGGGTAATGACGAGTATGTTAACCAGCAAAAAGAAAAAATACAAAGGCCCGGTCATTTTGGTTGAGCATACCGGCTAAAAGTTTTATCATACGCCATCATAACTGCCTTTTAAAAACCCTCACCCTATTTAATGGGTGGGGCATTTTTAATAAGAAACAAATTTAAAAATGTGAGCAAAACGAGTTTAAACTAGCCTCTATTCTATTTCGCTGCTATACTTCTGTGATTTAAAGAAATATAGCATTCGTAGAACCAGGAAGCTCGGTAAAAAAGTGACAAAACCAAGCGGAAACATAAAGGAGCGAAGGTTAAGAACGCTTCGACGTTCCATGTCTAACATTGTGTAGTTCTGAAAAGACTCGCCACTTAGTCTAGGTATGCGTAAAAATACTGCGAACTATCGACAGCAACGTGTATTCCAAGTTTTAATTTAAAGAACTTGCGGCCGTTTCATTTTGGATGTTTGTGGAACCGAAAAGAAGAAGAGAGATGAAGACTACGATTATAATTACATGAATAAAACGCACACGATCAAACTCGAAATTTTGGTGTGAATCATTTTTGCTCAAACTGATCACATCCTCTTTTTATTGATTCGCTTACTTATTGCTTCAAACATTTCATCAAGTGTCATATCTCCATTTTGATCTAAAAAGTCAGCCATTTGATTTGCTTTATCACTTTTATTTCGATATTTGCCAAGTAAGGTCACCGAAATGGTTGGGGAATCACGATATAACTGAACGGAATCCACCTTTA
Organism: Paenisporosarcina sp.; assembly: GCA_041576455.1. Taxonomy (GTDB): domain Bacteria; phylum Bacillota; class Bacilli; order Bacillales_A; family Planococcaceae; genus Paenisporosarcina. The sequence goes on from JBFGKX010000024.1 coordinate 15,023, forward strand.
ATTTTCCAAGAAGCAATAAGGAAGCGGCGATGATATCGAGATCCTTCCCTTTTAATAAGTCATTTAGGGTATATTTTGGATCAATCTTTTTATGAAAATGGTGATCACTCATGTAAGAAGCCCCCTATTCTTATCATATGTCACTTCATTAAATTGGTTTATTAAGTTATCTATTAAGTTCATGAAAAGCGAAACTGTTGGAAACTCACTTCTTTGAATAAGCGATGAAACCTTCGGAAATACTGAAGTTCTGAGCGCATAAATAGAAGAGGTGATTAAATATGAATCTTGATGATTTAAGCTTTTGGGAAATGATGACGCGTACAACCGTCACGTTTGCGGCTCTGCTTTTTTTTGCTCGTATTTTAGGAAAAGAACAATTGAGCCAACTTACATTTTTTAATTACATTACAGGAATTACAATCGGTTCAATCGCTGGAGAAGTCGTTGCACATGATGACACACACTACTTGAATGCATTTACCTCTTTAATATGGTGGTCAGTTCTAACCCTAGTCGTTAGTTACATGACGGTTAAATCAAGTAAAGCGAAGGATTTATTAGACGACAAACCACTAATTGTCATAAAGGAAGGAAAGATTTTAGAGGAAGCATTAAAGACATCCCGACTTCCGGTTGCTGATTTAAACATGTTATTGAGGCTGCAAGGGATTTTTTCCGTTAAAGATGTACATTTTGCCGTGTTAGAAACAAACGGAGAACTTAGTGTGTTTAAAAAAGTCGCTCAGCAGCCCTCCACAAAACAAGATGTTAAAGCTCAAATTGTGGTACCCAAGTATATGCCATGCACGATTATTTCAGATGGAAAAATTGTGTTAAAGAATTTACAGGGAGTAAATTTGACTGAAGAATGGTTAATGAACCAATTAAAAAAACAAGGAGTCAATTCAGTACAACAAGTTTTTTATGCTGAAATTGAACCAGATGGTTCGATCTATATGGATTTAAGGGATGATAATTTGTAGCAGTTGATTAAATCCACAGTGTTTATTGAAGTGACTCTGTTAAACGTTGCTATTAATTTTCGTCCAATCAACATTGACCATAGACAGAGCACAATTGAAGTGAGTACAACTAAGTTTTTATAAATTGCAACGAAACTTCGGATAATTACAACTAAATCTAAAGATATTGCAACTAAATATAAAAAATTTACAACTAACTTTATGTCTTTGTAAAACATGATAGCTAATTCCCGCTGCATTGTACTTTCATGGTTCGTATCTTCCACCAAAATTAATACTGTCCATACAGAAAGTAATTTTAAAAAAGGTTCCATTTTTTGACTCATAGTTCGCATAGGACATACGTATAGTGAGTGTAAAAGGTGGTGTCGTTCACGTTGAAACGCTGGATAATTATTGGACTTTTATTGTTAGTTTCTGCAACAGTTGTAGTTTACGAAACGCAAGCTTCTGATCGTGCATTCTTTTTACCTGCACCTCTAGGGGGAATGAAGATTGTAGTGGACCCAGGTCATGGAGGAATTGATGGTGGTGCTTCAGTTGGAGAGGTTGTTGAAAAGGACATAACACTTGCGATGGGAAAAGCGTTGGAGAAAGAGTTAAAGAGATTAGGGGCTGAAGTGGTGATGACCCGTTCAAATGGGGAGGACGCTGTTGCGGAGCAAATGCCAAAAGCGGACTTTCCAACCATTCGAGCGAGAAAACGAGCTGATTTAAAGCTTCGCGAAGATATGATTATTAATACGGACGCAGATTTATTTATCAGCGTACATGTAAATGCAGTTCCTGAAACTAGATGGCGTGGAGCGCAAGTGTTCTACCATAAAGATGGTCATATAGGTGGAGCGGCTGTGGCAAAGGCGATTCAAGGGGCAATTCGAGAACATATCGGAAATACTGAGCGAGAAGCGTTAGCGATTAAACAAGTATATTTATTGAAAAAAGCAACAGTCCCTGCCGTCTTAGTAGAAACAGGATTCTTAAGCAATCCCGAAGAATTAAAGTTATTGCAAACTAAAGAGTATCAAGCGCAAATGGCGGAAGCGATTGCAGTGGGTATTGAAAATTACGTCAACGGTGAAATGCAATAAAGTGTAATGTAGATAAATACTCAAGTGATAAGTCATGCCAATATAGTGAATGACCATGATTCACAAGATTTGTTTCAATAAAATACAAAAGGTAACGAGTAACCGTTGATTCATCCGTCTCACGCCAAATGAAAATCCTACAATGCCCATTCATCCTATTGGATATGATATACTATAGGACGAAATGTACATCGAAGGAGTGTCTAAATTGATGAATGAACAACAGGTCCGTGAACTGCTCGGGCAACTACAGGACCCTTTTTTACATAAAACGTTACTCGAAACAAATGGCATTAAAGAAGTATCTATTAAAGAAGAAAAAAATCATGTGAGTGTCAAAATCGCCATTGCGAAAATAAATACCGCTGAACAAATGCAATTACAAATGAAAGTTGTCGACTCGTTAAAACAAGCAGGAGTTGGCACTGTCGGCATTCGTTTCGAAGAGTTGTCACAAGAAGTGTTAGCGCAATTCCGTGGAACGACTACTGAATCTGAAGCACAAGATTTATTATCTCCATTAAATAAAGTAGAGTTTATTTCAATTGCCTCAGGTAAAGGTGGCGTTGGAAAATCTACAGTGTCTGTTAACTTAGCGGTAGCATTAGCACGTTTAGGAAAAAAAGTTGGGTTAATCGATGCAGATATTTATGGATTCAGCGTACCGGACATGATGGGCATTCAACAAAGTCCAAAAATTGAAGGCACTCGCATTATTCCAGTAGACCGATTTGGCGTTAAGGTCATTTCGATGGGCTTCTTCGTTGAAGATAATGCACCTGTCGTATGGCGTGGCCCAATGCTAGGGAAAGTCTTAGATCAATTCTTCAAAGATGTAGAGTGGGGAGAACTGGATTATCTATTACTTGATTTACCACCAGGTACAGGAGATGTCGCGCTCGATATTCATCAAATGATTCCATCTTCAAAAGAAATCGTTGTGACAACACCGCATCCAACAGCTGCTTTTGTAGCTGCTCGTGCTGGCGCGA
>JBFGKX010000025.1:0-17639 GCA_041576455.1 Paenisporosarcina sp.
CCAATTCACTCCACTCCTATTTCTATTGGGTGACAGAAGACGATCTAAAGAAAAATAAAGCATCAACATAAGTAGTTGAAGATGCTGATGAACACAACAATTGTTAACGTATAAGTACGAAGTCTGAACATAGAAGAAGGTAATCATATTTCATTCTTTTATCATAAAGAGACTGAATGTAATTACATACAAAATTAGTTACCGTATGAGCACATGTTTTCGCCGCCTCTACTCGAGCCAACAGAGTACACTTTTTTAACCGTACCTCTTTATATAATTTTAATAGCCGACCATTGTTTTTCGATAGGTTCCAAAAGATAAGAAGACGTATTTGTATCCATTAAAATTAATGAATCATCTTTTGACTACAGGCTGTTTTGTTTTAGCAATAAATAGAGAAAGAATTTAATGAAATGACCGCTTTCCGTGGGCTCGCGCCGAACTCACTCGAGCATTGCTCGAGTGGATTTCGACATCTTCTCTGTCTCTCAGGAGTCGGCCATTACATTCCTAATTCTATAGGAGGGTGGTTGTCTATTTCTATAGACTCCTGCGGAAAAACGAGGCAAGCTATTCCCTATAATCTCAACTGTCCTAGACATTAGAGACGCGGAGGCTATCGTTTCGTATGCTTAAGCGAAGGAAATAGCCGAAAGTCTACTCATTCGAAAGAGTATAAATGTAAGAATACGTATTTTAACCTTTTATCTTGATTAATACTATTTACGCGACAAGCCGAAAGGACTATTCCACAGTCCTTTTTGTTTTGCAAAATTGTTCTAATTTAAGAGATGAATGTTAACAAACATCTCTAATTAGCTTCATCCACTAGATTCAATAGGATGTGGATGCTATTGTTTAAAGTAATACTTATTTTGGAAATTAAAACGATATTGAAACAAGTTATGAGAACAGATAGCGCGAAGAAAGGGGTTTCCAATGAAGTTTTTTCATACGGCCGATTGGCATTTAGGGAAGTTAGTCCAGGGAGTTTCCATGATAGATGAACAACGATTTGTCTTACAGCAACTTATTGAAGCAATAAAAGAAGAAAAACCAGATGCGGTTGTGATTGCAGGAGATTTATACGACCGGGCAGTGCCGCCTACAGATGCGGTGAATTTATTGGATGAAGTACTCGAAACGATTGTGTTGGCATGTAAGACGCCTGTCGTCGCAGTGTCCGGAAATCACGACAGCCCAGGGCGGTTGAATTTTGGCAGTCGCATGATGAAGACAAATGGTCTACATATTACAGGTCAATTAAAGAAAGAGTTAGAGCCCGTAATTCTACAGGATGAATTTGGGGAAGTTCACTTTCATCTTATACCTTTCGCAGACCCTTCACAAGTTCGTCATGTGCTAGAAGATCAAGACATTCGCACGCATGATGATGCCATGAAGAAAATTACGGAACAATTGGCATCTACCATGGATACAACGAAGAGACATGTATTCGTTGGACATGCTTTTGTGACGCCTCATGGGCAAGAAGAGGAGAATACGAGTGATTCCGAACGTCCGCTAGCGATAGGCGGAGCTGAATATGTTAGTGCATCTTGCTTTAAACCTTTTCACTACACCGCTCTTGGCCATTTGCATCAAGGTCATTATGTGTTGAATGAGACTGTTCGATATTCGGGGTCTCCAATGAAATATTCAATTTCTGAAGAGCATCATCGTAAAGGGTTTCAGATTGTGAATATGGACGAACTTGGTAACGTTACCGTTGAAAAGAGGTTACTTCAACCGAATCGAGATATCCGTACAGTGGAAGGGAAAATCGATGATATTTTACAACACGAAGTGAATGAAGATTACGTCTTTGTAAAGTTACTGGATGAGACGCCGATACTATTTCCAATGGAAAAGGTTCGGTCGGTGTATCCGAATGCTATGCATGTAGAACGAAAGATAATTTCTGTAAAGAAGGAGAACGATGATAGTTTTGTGGGGGCGCGCCGTCAAATGGATGACTTGGCTTTATTCAACGCCTTTTACGAAGAAGTAAAAGGGTTTGAGGCATCACCTGAAACAGAAGACATCTTTAAACAAATACTTCAGGAATTTTTACAAGAGGAGCAAGGAATGAATAGCTCTAGTCAGAAAGAAGGTCTGAAAAAATGAGACCCATTACATTAAAAATGACAGCTTTTGGACCGTATAAACAAACGGAATTCGTTGATTTTAACGAGTTACAAGGAAACCAATTATTTGTTATTTCTGGAAGTACAGGAGCAGGTAAAACGACCATTTTTGATGGAATCAGCTATGCGCTTTATGGTTCTGCAAGTGGTTCTGATCGAAGTGAATCACGCAATTTACGTAGTGACTTTGCAGAAGACACAGTTCATACCTCAGTAGAGCTGGTATTTGAAATCCATCAGAAAAGGTATCGCATTTTGCGCCAAATGGGGCATGTGAAAAAGGGCAATAAAGGGGCAACTGGTGAAAAGTATGAGTTTTATGAATTACGTGAAGACCGAGAAATTCCTTGTGTAGAACGGCAAATTGTTTCTGAGATAAATGTGAAAGTCGAAGAAATCATCGGACTCACTCAAAATCAATTCATTCAAATTGTTATGCTGCCACAAGGTGAATTTCGAAAGTTATTAACGTCTGAAACAGAAAACAAAGAAGACATTTTACGGAAAATCTTTAAAACTGAGCCTTATAAAATGATAAGTGAACGTCTGAAACGAAAGAAAAATGTAGCTGAAGAAGAACTGAAATTTGAACAACGCACGACGAATGGTACCATCCAAACAATTACAGCTTCACTTCCGAAAAGGGAATCACACATTTTTGAGGTGTTAGATCAAGATCATTTCAATATTCATCAAGTTCTTTCAGGGTTAAAAGATGAAGCATCTTTTTATGAAGATAAAATAATTGTAGATCAGAAGAAATATCATGAAGCGTATGAGAAACACACGAGCAAATCCGAAGAATTTCATCACGCCAAAAACGTCAATGAACGCTTTGAGGAATGGGAATCAAAGAAACAAAAACTTCATGAATTGACGGAACAATTACCTGTATTTGTTGAGAAAGAACAGCAGTTGGAAAATGCCCAACGTGCAAGAGGGATTGAAGCCGTTGAACAACATTTTAGAGATCTTCAAATAGAAGAAGTTAAAAAGGAAGCACTTTTAAAAGAAGCAATTGCGGCTGAATCAAATGCGAAAGAAAGGCTTCAACAAGTCCATTTGCAATACGTCGAAGAAGAGCAGAAGCAAGGAGAACGTGTAAATCTTAGCGAGTCACTTATTCGATTAACCGATTTCTTGCCCATCGTTAAAGTTGTCGCAGAAAAAGAAACTGAGTTAAATGGATTGAAAGCAGACGTAACGAACCTATCGGTACGCGTGAAACTAATTGATGATCAAGTAGTTATTGAAAAAGCGTTATTCAAAGCATTAAACCAGCAGATGGATACTTTAGAAGATCAGTTGAGTTCATTTGATGAGAAACTCCAAGAATTTAGTGATCTTACCGAGCGGAGTCGAGTGCTAAATGAGTATCTAGGTTTATCACAGTCTCTTCAAGAGCAAGAGGATGAAACTCGAAAAATAGAACAGCAAAGTAATCTAGCAAAAGAAGATTATATGGCTCTTGAAAATGAATGGTTTGCTAATCAAGCTCGTGTGTTGGCGGCCCATTTGCATGACGGAAAAGCTTGTCCGGTATGTGGAAGTGTAGAGCACCCTAATAAAAATCAGCAAGACCAAACTCTTTCTCCTACAAAAGAAGAACTCGAGAAAGCGAAGGCAACATTTAATCGGGTGGACACCGACTATCGCAATGCTTTGGCAAAACAACATGCTTTGAACGTCCAAATTACTGATAAAAGTAAAGAGGTAGCTCGGTTTGAAGTGGATGTAACTCAAGTTGGCGAAGTTTACACAGCTGTCGAGACGTCTCGGAAGAACATTGAGATTGAAATCAGCTCAATGCGAAACGAGAAAATCACACTTCGTAAATTGAAAGAGCAATTAAAAGAGCAATCCATCAAAGTGGAAGAGCTTGAAGTGGAAAAAGCAGCAATTTCAACCAGCTATCAAGAACTTCAAGCTACTTACGAAACATCGAAAGCGATATTTGAAGATAAGCTTCAATCGATTCCTGTGGAAGTCCGGGTGCTGTCAGAATTGGAACAACAAATTCATCAGACAAATGAACGGAAAACAGAGCTGGAACAAGCATGGATCACTGTTCAACAAACGCTTCAAGAAGCAAAGGAACAAGTTGCCTCTTCAGCGTTGACTGTAACACATTCGCAAAAAATGGTAGATGAAACCAAAGTGAAACGTCAAAAAGCAGACAGTTCTTTTAAAATGGCACTCACATCTTCAGAATTTGACTCTGAAGATATGTACCAGCAAGCCAAATTAACTGAATCTGTTATGACTACTTTAAAAGAACAGATTACCGAGTTTAAACAAACACGACATACGCTTAGCCAACAAGTGGCGGATTTGAGTACCTTATTAGAAAGCAAAGTAAAAGTCGACTTGAACGTATTGCAAGCTGAAATGAATGAATTAAAAATTGGTTATGAAAAGTCTTTACAGGAAGTGAATCAATCCAGTGACTACAAAAAAGTAGCGAGTAATTTAATTGTAAATCTTACTAAGTCCAATAAAAAAGCCGCTGAAAAAGAAAAAGAATTCAACGAAATTACGGACCTTTATGATGTCATTAGGGGCCATAATCACTTGAAAATTTCGTTTGAGCGGTACTTGCAAATTGAATACTTGGAACAAATTCTACACTCTGCCAATGAACGGTTAAAAAACATATCCAATGGCCAGTTTTATTTAATTCGAAGCGACAGGCAAGAAGCGAGAGGTAAACAAAGCGGCTTAGGTTTAGATGTGTATGATGCATATACAGGACAAACCCGAGATGTCAAAACTCTTTCAGGTGGAGAGAAGTTTAACGCTTCCTTATGTCTAGCACTTGGTATGGCGGATGTCATTCAAAGTTTCCAAGGCAACGTCTCCATCGACACGATGTTCATTGATGAAGGATTTGGTTCACTCGATGAAGAATCGTTGTACAAATCAATTGATACGTTAATCGACCTGCAGAAGTCAGGGCGTATGATCGGTGTGATTTCACATGTTCAAGAACTAAAAGCCGCTATTCCTGCGATTTTAGAAGTTAGGAAATCGAAGGAAGGCTATAGTGAAACCCGGTTTGTGATTAAGTGAGAAGTAAGTAGTTGATGAGAGAAGAGAGGGGGAGGATACGATGACTGGTGGATGGCAATTAAATGAGGGAACTGCAATTTACAGTCATGTGTCTGAAGATCAATTGTGGTCTGTAGTTATGAAAACTCTTTCTTCTCAATCGATGAAAACGACTTCATATAAGTTTGCCTTACTGCGCGCAATTTTGGAGAATTTATATCGAACGACAAAAGAATTAGAAGTGAGTTTCGATCAGTTAGCCGAATCGTTTGCCAAGCTTTATTGGAATTTAGTCATTCGCAATGGATATACCCAAGGCCATCAAGCACAAATTGAAAAAGAATTAAAAGAGTTTCAAGTTGAATTTCAAATACCGAGAGGAGTGTCATTTGATTCTCTTCAAGAGATTGAGCAAAGAACATTAATTCAACGTATTGAGAGTAAAGTGATAAGAAAATATGTGGTCGGTGCATTATTTGTAGATACAGAAGGATTGATTTACGGATTTTCCAAAAAAGAGCGGAAATTGACCATTGCCCCGATTGCTTATGAATATTTATTGAAATACCAAACAAATATTTTTAAGTTAACGAATTACGAATTAGCGAAGTTTCTTCAGAAGAAAAATCCACTACTAACCCAAGGGATTTTACTTGAGGAAATTGAAAATATGACTCAACGAGAATCGTTGCAGCAATTCCAACACTTGATTGTGAAGCACTCTGGCAGTACTTGTTTTTATACAGACAAACCATTACAAGGTGTAAAACGATCGATTTCGGTGGATCATTTTGTCCCATGGAGCTTCGTCCACAGTGATGAATTATGGAACTTCGTTCTGACATCACAATCATTGAACTCAAGTAAAGGCAGTAAGTTGCCAGCTGAAAGTTATTTGACTAAATTAGATGAGCGAAACCAGCAATTTAAGAAAATGGGCGACGTCCATGTAAAACAAGTCATGGAGAAGTACGATTTCCATCAATATGTGAAATTGTATGAGTATGCAGAGTTAAATGGATTTGAGAAGGGATGGGTTCCTAGCTAGAGTTCGCTTTTATCAGCATATCTCTTCTAATCATTTCAGTAGTAAGATGGTCGTCTATTTCTGAAGACTCCTGCGGAAAAACGAGACAAGATGAGCCTGTGGGATCTAGCGTTTCGTCCGCGGAAAGCGAAAGCAATAGCCGACCATCATCTTTTTAGATAGAGTGGGAAGATAATTGTATTAATATTTTTCCTTTAAAATGGGTGAATACTCTTTTGAATACAGGCTGTTTAGTTTTGGCATTAACATAGAGGAATAAATTCATGAAATGACCGCTTTCCGTGGGCTCGCGCCGAACTCACTCGAGCTATACTCGAGTGGATTTCGACGTCTTCGCTTTCCCACCGGAGTCGGTCATTTCACTCCTATTTCTATTGGGTGGCAGAAGACGATCTAAAGAAAAATAAAGCCTAAACATAATTAGTTAAAGGTGCTGACGAATATAACATTTGTTAACGTATAAGTACGAAGTCTGAACATAGAAGAAGGGAATCATATTTCATTCTTTTATCATAAAGAGAGAGAATGTAATTACATACAAAATTAGTTACCGTATGAGCACATGTTTTCGCCGCCTCTACTCGTGCCAACAGAGTACACTTTTTTAACCGTACCTCTTTATATAATTTTAAGAGTAAGATGGTCGGCTGTTTTTGAAGATTCCTGCGGAAAAACGAAGCAAGCTAGACTCCACAGACTCAGCTGTCCTAGAGAGCTGAGTCGAGGAGACTGGCGTTTCGTCCGCGGAAAGCGAAAGAAATAGCCGACCATTGTTGTTCGATAGGTTCCAAAAGATAAGAAGACGTATTTGTATCCATTAAAATTAATGAATCATCTTTTGACTACAGGCTGTTTTGTTTTAGCAATAAGTAGAGAAAGAATTTAATGAAATGACCGCTTTCCGTGGGCTCGCGCCGAACTCACTCGAGCTATACTCGAGTGGAGTTCGCCGTCTTCGCTTTCCCACCGGAGTCGGTCATTTTATTCTTGGTTCTGTAGAAAGATGGTCGGTTATTTTTAAAGACTCCTGCGATAATGTGGTTTGAATATGTATCTACCATTTAACCCTTCTTGTTCCTCTTTTTGTAATAAATATATTAGGGGAGACAATATTAAAATTATCGATATTTCTTTTAAATAAAGAAAAACCAGTAACAACATTCGTTACTGGTTTATTGGCATGAGAGAGGGTGAAAACCTATTTGATTTTCCAAAGGTATTCATTAAATAATCTATCTTCCTATTAATGAAGCGTCTCATTGGTATCTGAAATTTTTTTCATCACCGTCTCATCTTTTTCTGTCTCATAAACTGGTGCACCTTCACCGATCATGTCAAGAGAAGCCATATAATCCCTGTTCTGACGCAACTCCATTTCTCGTGGGTCTACATTATCAGGTTTCATCATGGGTTCCTCCTCTGCCTATTGTTTCTTTTAGTATATTAAATTTTCAGTTAATTTGCTAATGAACCGACTTAGCTTTAAACGTGCAGAGCGATTGAATGGAGAACGTGATCGTTCCATTTTAAAAATATCATCGTACGTAAAAATTATTTATCTAACCAAAGCAGGCGAGAAAAACTCCGTATACAATTCTTTTAAAATCTTTGTTTCGTCACGTTTCAGCACACCAAATACGATACTCACCTCAGATGAACCTTGGTTAATCATTTCGATGTTAGCACCAGTTCGAGAAATGGCGGCAGTGGCTCGTGCAGCGAGACCAATCGTATTGTTCATTCCTTCTCCAACTAAGACAATCATTGAGAATTCGTTATGGATATGAACTTCATCTGCATGCAACTCATTTTTTATGCGTTCGATGATTCGCGCCTGTCTTTCAGATGTTAGCTGATGGCTACGTAAAATGACTGAAAGATTATCAATTCCAGATGGAGTGTGTTCATAGGAAATGTCTTCATCTTCAAGAATTTTCAGTAGTTTACGGCCAAATCCAATTTCGCGGTTCATCAAATATTTGCTGACATACAGCGTTGAAAACCCACTGTCAGCTGAAATGCCAGTCACTGGTCGAAAAGAAGCCTCTTTTTCTGCAACAATCATCGTACCGGGGGCTAGAGGGTTATTTGTATTTTTAATGCAAACAGGTACGGATGCTTTAAATGCTGGCATCAGCGCTTCATCGTGAAGAACTGCGAAGCCTGCATACGATAACTCTCTCATTTCCCGATACGTCATTTTACTGATTTCTATAGGATTTTCTATAATTTTCGGATTAGCTGCGAATACACAATCCACGTCTGTAAAGTTTTCATACAATTCGGCTTTTACAGCCGCAGCTAAAATCGACCCAGTAATATCTGATCCACCGCGTTCGAACGTCCTGAGAACGCCTTCTTTTGTATAACCAAAATAACCTGGAAAAACGACGATCCCCTTTTTTTCACTCAATGCTGAGAGGTTAATGTAGGACTCAGGAAGTTCTTGTGCACGCTCCGGCAAATCTTTGAGGAATAACCCTGCTTCTTTTGGATTTATATATGTAGCAATTAGGCCAATCGATGTTAAGTAAGCGGCAACAAGCTTTGCCGAATTGTCTTCACCGCTTGCTTTCATTTGATCTGTAAAAAATACAGGATTTTCTTTATCCGCGGCGAGACGGTTCTTTAAATCTATAGCAATAATGTCTTGAATTTCTTTTCCGAGATTTAGATCGGTTGCAATTTGGGCGTATCGATCAATCACTTTATTTAATGGTTCGTTGACATCTTGACCACAGAGAGCGGCATTCGAAAGGTCGATAAGCAAGTCTGTCACTTTGACATCGTGATCAAATCGTTTACCTGGTGCTGAAACGACGACAAATTTCCGAGAAGGATCTGATTTGACAATCGCCGCTACTTTTTTGAGTTGTTGTGCACTTGCAACAGAAGTTCCACCAAATTTGCTTACTTTCATTACAATCAAATCCCATCTTTTTTTATTGGTAAAGGGTTGTTTAATAGGTAATATAATACTATAATGTTCACATGGAAAGTACAAGTGTTTTTGTGGAGAATACAAAAAAGGGGGATTATATATGAGAAATGAGATATCAATTGGATTGTTAGGGCTAGGCACAGTCGGCAGTGGGGTTGCCACTATTTTACAACAACATCAAGAGGACATGCATCATAAATTAGGTGTTCCCGTCTCCATTAAAAAGGTGTTAATTAAAGATGAACATAAGGAGAGATTTTCCTCTCTAGATTCCAAGGTATTTACAACAGATGTAAAGGATCTATTAGAAGATGACTCTCTTGATATTATTGTGGAAGTAATGGGCGGTATAGAAGAAGCAAAGCTTGCGATTGAAAGTTCGCTTCGTGCAGGAAAGCAAGTCGTTACCGCTAATAAAGATGTGATGGCGGAACATGGGCACGAATTATTGAAGTTAGCGGATGCAAAAAAATGTGATTTGTTTTATGAAGCTAGTGTCGCAGGAGGCATTCCCATTATTCGTACATTAGAAGATGGTCTTGCATCAGACAGAATTTCTAGCTTGATGGGAATTGTAAATGGGACAACAAACTTCATTTTAACGAAAATGAAACAGGAAAAGATGAGTTATGAAGATGCATTGGCAATCGCGACAGAGCTTGGATATGCGGAATCGGACCCCTCAGCAGATGTTGATGGCTTGGATGCAGCACGAAAAATGGTCATTTTATCTTCATTGGCTTTCTCTACTGAAGTCCACCTTAACGATGTGCTAGTAAGAGGGATGAAAGAAATCCGCGAAGGAGATATGGAACTCGCAGAAGGATTTGGTTATACAATGAAAATGGTAGGATCTTCGAAAAAAGATGAAGATGGCATTGAAGTAGCTGTAGAACCGGTATTTATGGCGAATTCACACTTGCTTTCATCTGTAAATAACGAATTAAATGCTGTTTACATATATGGAGATGCCGTAGGAGAAACGATGCTTTATGGACCAGGAGCAGGATCATTACCGACGGCAACTTCAGTAGTTTCAGACATTATTGCAGCTTGTCGCAATTTACTACTTGAAGTTAACGGAAAAAGAGTCCATGCGGCACAGTACGAACGCGTGATTAAATCAGCAAAATATCGTTACGCTAAGTATTTCCATCGTTTACTCGTACAAGACGAAGTAGGCGTATTATCAAACCTGACGTCTATTTACAGCAAGCATAAAGCAAGCCTTCAATCAGTGATGCAGCACCCAGCAAACAGTGAGGGGATGGCTGAAATTGTTTTAGTAACACACACAATTTCTAGACAACAACATTTAGATGTTATGGATGAATTAAAAGATGTGGCAAGCGTCATTAGTCATTACCGCATTGAAGGGGAGGAATCCAAATGAACTGGCCAGGATTAATTGAACAATACAAAGAATACCTTCCTGTTACGAAGGATACACCTTCATTAACACTGCAAGAAGGAAATACACCTTTAGTTCATTTAGGACATCTGTCTGAGATGTGGGGAATAGATCTTCATGTGAAATTAGAGGGGGCCAATCCAACTGGCTCTTTTAAAGACCGAGGGATGGTTATGGCAGTAGCGAAAGCGAAAGAAGAAGGGAAGACCGTTCTGATTTGTGCTTCAACAGGAAATACTTCAGCGTCAGCCGCTGCTTACGGTGCTAGAGCAGGCATGCGAACAATTGTTGTGATTCCAGAAGGACGCATCGCCCTAGGGAAACTCGCTCAGGCAAAAATGTATGGGGCTGAGATTTTAGCAATTAAAGGTAACTTTGATGAAGCACTTAATATGGTGCGTGAAGTGGGTCAAGAATCAGGAATAGCTCTTGTCAATTCTGTGAATCCATATCGGTTAGAGGGACAAAAAACGATTGCATTTGAAATGATCGAACAGCTTGATAAAGTGCCAGATGTCTTAGCATTGCCTGTAGGAAACGCAGGGAATATTTCAGCTGCTTGGAAAGGCTTTAGTGAATACGCTCATAAGAACGGAACAAGCCGTCCATCATTACTTGGTGTACAAGCGGCTGGAGCTGCTCCAATTGTTAATAATGAGATTGTTGAAAACCCTGAAACAATTGCGACAGCCATTCGAATTGGCAATCCCGCCAGCTGGGATCTGGCTTTGAAAGCACTCGACGAATCCAACGGCACAATTATGGCTGCAACAGACGAAGAAATTTTAGAAGCATATCAATTGCTGGCATCAAAGGAAGGCATTTTTGCTGAACCAGCCTCATGTGCGTCTATTGCAGGCATCAAAAAACAAGTGGAAAACGGCATGTTTAAAAAAGGTGCAACAGTTGTTGCGATTTTGACGGGAAATGGATTGAAAGATCCAGATACAGCAATTTCGGTTAATGAACATAAAGAATTGCTTGCACCAGAGGATATGGAGCGTTTTTGGGAGGATCTGAAGAAAGGTGTGAAAGGATGAATTGGAAAGAATTTTCGGTAACCGTGCCGGCATCGACTGCGAACCTAGGTCCAGGATTTGACTCAATTGGATTAGCTTTAGATCTTTACTTGACGATTCAAGTGTCTCCGGCTTCTAAATGGATCGTGGAATATGCTGATGAGGGATATCAGCATTTATCCAGTGGCTCAGATAATTTAATTGTGTCTACTGCTCAAGCGGTTGCTAACCAGTTTAACCTTCAGCTCCCGACTGCTAAACTTCGTGTAGAAACGGATATTCCACTTGGTAGAGGACTTGGGAGCAGTGCTGCAGCTATAGCAGGAGGCATTGAAATTGCCAATCTGCTATTAGGGTTAAATATGCCGATGAAAGATAAAGTGTTAATTGGCAGTGTAATGGAAGGTCATCCAGATAATGTTTCGGCGTCTTTATTAGGTGGCTTGACCATTTCGTATTTTGACGGAGAAGTGGTAGAAGGAATTCATGTCCCAAAAGTGGACATCGACATCTTATTATTGGTTCCACCAACACAATTTCTCACTACGGAATCCAGGGGGCTATTACCTGATTCGCTCCTACATGGTATTGGAACACGAGGGAGCAGTGCGAGCAATGTGTTATCAGCGGCATTAGTGCAAGGTGATTGGGAAACGGCTGGACGAATGATGGAAAAAGATACATTCCACGAACCTTTTCGTAAAATAAGGTTCCCTGATTTTGATGAGATTCGCCACTTTTGCAGAGAAGTGGGAGCTTATGGATCCACAATTAGTGGTGCAGGTCCATCCTTGTTCATTGCGGTGAAGAACGGACAGGCACAAGAAATTAGCCAACGTTTGAACGAAAAGTTCCCTCATTATGAATGCCTTGTGACAAAACCGTCGTTGGTTGGTATCCAAACGACCGAAACGTTCACTTGATGTGGATATATTTTTTTATACATATTTAGGTATTGAAGAAAGCTCGGACTATTTTCCGGGCTTTTCTTTTTGCATGCACAATCAGTTTAGTCTTTAGTTTACTAGGCTAATAGGAGTTATTTGTGTTCGTTACCGATTCAAAACTTTTAATGTAAATGCCTTTACATCCAGTGCAGTATCTTCGCGTTTTACATCTTCAAGCATTACATCTCGGAAATAAGCAACGCTTGAAGGCAAGGGGAGTTTTAGCAACTTCGTTAAGGCTTCTTGATACATGAAAATAAATTCGGGATCCGTATTGCCTCGCTTTAATTCTGAAAAGGACTCATAAAATTGATCCAGCTTATCAGCAAACTCAAGTAAACGCCCTTCAATGGATTCGTCTTTTCCTTCTTTCATTCGATCGAAAAATATCGGTTGAAACTCTTCGGGTATTTCTTCTAGGATAAATTTTTCCATCATTTTCTCTTCCACATGTGCAATCATTTGTTTCAATTCAGGAGATGCATGTTTAACGGGTGTTTTGATGTCACCTATGAATACTTCCGCAAAATCATGGTTAATCGTCTTTTCATATAAAGACTTCCAATTAATGACTTCACCATTTTTTTCTTCAATGGTTGCGAAAAATAAGGCATACTGTGAAACTTTCCAACTGTGTGCGGCCACATTGTGTTCTTCAAATTTAAATTTACCCGGACATCGAATAATTCGTTCTAAATCATTCATGCTTGTGAAAAAGCGATGGATTCCCATGAATTCTCTGCTCCTTTATCGTGTTTTGAAGTTTGTATATATAACTCATGTACTTCTAGTCTGTAAAGACACAATTTACATACTGACGTTTTGTAATTAGATAAACCCAGTTTTCTCAACATTGCTGTTGATTTCTAACCCAATAACCAGAGTTCAAGACATAAAATTACAACTAAACTTTATAAAATTACAACTAAACTGATGATAATTCCAACTAAATCTAAAAATATTCCAACTAAGTACATGTCTTTAAAAAAATGTCAGTTGATTACCTTTGCATCGCACTTTCCTGTTTCGAAGCGACCCTTTAAATCAACAAAATTCTTAAACGGAGCTGTATTTAATAGGGAATCCGAAAAAACTCATTCATTGTCAGTTACTTTAGTACTTAATGAATTAATGGAACCATGATTTTCATGAGTGAGTACTTTTAATTAATTAAATCCTTCACTAGCTTCAAGAGCGGATTCGTTATCATGTAGAATGACGTATTCTTTTAATAGTTTTACCTAAAAAAAAGAAATACATGCTTATTTCAAAGGGATTTAGTTAAGGTTACTTATATTAAATGGTGTGAAAAATCTCAAATAACGACAGTAAGACTTGTGGGAAATTTTTAAAACGCAATCAACGGATACTTTAAAGACTTTAATAGAAATATCTATTTATCTAAGAATGATAGACGGAACTTCTTAATAAGGTATTTGTTGTTAAATGAAATCGTGCCTCATTTTTTGCTTTTTACTGCAAAAAAATGCTGTCCCTCAAAAGAAGGACAGCATTTTTCATTATTTCTTTTTAGATGTCAAACGGCTCAATGCAAATGCACCTGCAAAGACGCCAATGGCTGTATTTGTACGTTTATTAAATAATTGTTTAATAACAAGATTTAAGTTTTGTGGACGTTCTGCCAATCTTCTCATAAAGTACCCGTACCAGTCATCACCAAATGGTACATATGTGCAGAAATTGTAGCCTTCTTTTGCTAAATCAACTTGCATATCTTTACGGAAACCATAAAGCATTTGGAATTCAAATTTGTCGTTTGAAATTTGATGTTCTTTTACGAACTTTTTCACATGGTTAATGACGTGATGATCGTGTGTTGCAATTGAAGTGAATTTGCCATGAAGCAAATGATATTCAATCAATTGGATGTAATTAGCATCAATTTCTTGAGTTGTTTGGTACGCATATTCAGCAGGTTCTTTATAAGCACCTTTTACAATGCGTAATCGAAGATCTTTGTATTTCTCAATGTCGTCTTGTGCACGGAAGAAGTATGCTTGAATAACTGTGCCGACATTACTGTATTCATTTAAAAGAGTATCCATCAAGTCAAATGACGGTTGAAGATGTCCATAATCTTCCATATCTAAATTGATGTGCATTTCATATTTACTTGCAGCAGCAACGATTTCTTTTAAGTTTTCATAACAGAAATCATAATCGATATCGAGGCCAAGTTGCGTAGGTTTTAATGAGATATGAGCGTCTACACCATTCTCTTGAATGCTTTCAATCACTTCAAGTATGCTTGCCTTCGCTTTTAGTGCTTCTTCTCTTTCGAAGACAAACTCACCCAAATTATCTACCGTAGCACTTATGCCTAGTGCGTTTAGTTCACGAATGCTTTTAATTGTATCTGCAACATTCGTCCCTGCTACAACTGTTTGTGCGCCTAACTTCAAGCCGTATTTTTTTGCAGCGCTTGTCAATAATTGATTTTTTGATAAGGCCATAAATACATCTTTTAACATGATTTTTCCTCCTGAAAAATGATTCTTTCTATGTCATCATACAGTTGCAATAGAAGTATAAATTTAGTGAAGAATAACTTTTATATCATAATACCGTTTTATTATAATTCTTTTTTTACGAACATAGCTACAAAAAAAAAATTGAATGTACGGATTAAATTTGAGGGAACTCATTTACTTGCATTTTTTGTTCACATTTAATAGTGAATCTCAATAGGGTTCATCCTTTGATTAACTGCTGCATAAGCAATCAACGCTCCCGTATATCCATTGTCCCCATCAATCATCTATGTTTAAATCTTTCGTTATTCTCCATTCATTAAAGTTTAAGTTCCCACATAAGCATCGGCTCTCACACAACCACTAAATGTGTGATTATTTTCCTCAATTATCATGATGATGAATTTCCCAAAAGTTAATAATGGATATTAATGAATCTTTATTTGAAATCAAAATAGAATAATATAAACAGAAAATTTTTAAAAATAGGTTTATACAAGTTAAATACTGGTTAAACAGGGAATAATCAATAATGTAGGTTTCCTATCATACTTTATGGAAATGATTTTCTGATTAGTAGTCATGTTTATTTGAATATATAGCACTACAGCATACTGGAGGTTACCAAAAGAATGAAAATGAAAACTGTGTATAAGCGACATCTATTGCTTATACGGATCAAGTTGAAAAAGAAAGAGATGTACAAAAAAGCAAAAAAATTAGGATTTACTCATGCTCTTGTAGTTGCGAGTAGCCAAGAACTTGACCGTTTATTAAACCAATATCAAGGAATATTTCGACCACATGAGTTAGAATAAGCAGCTATCTAACGCTTAGGTAGTGCTCATGTTAAAATACTTTCACTTTTATCTAATAACCTCACTCGTTTCAATGTCTTCTTTTAGTATCTACTCTGAAAAACTCCTTTAACAGAGACTCTCCATGTTTTAAAAAAACCTACTTGTAATTTATTTTCCCGAAATCAAAACAGCCACTATGTGGATAACTATACTTAATTAGTTAGTTACAGGTTGACTCCTGCTCTGCCTTACATGAATTCAGATTAACAAAAACCCTTCATTTTGAGGACCAACAACTTATTGTGTAAAATAGATGTAGAAAATCTAATTGAAAAAGGTGCTTACATGAAAGAGTATATCGTGATCGGTGCAGGGATTTTAGGGGCATCAACCGCCTATCATCTAGCGAAATCTGGTGCGAATGTAACAGTTGTGGACCGACAAGATGCAGGTCAAGCTACAGATGCAGCTGCAGGGATTATTTGTCCATGGGTTTCTCAAAGGCGCAACCAAGCGTGGTATTTACTCGCCAAAAAAGGTGCTGCTTATTATGAGACATTGATTCATGAACTAGAAGAAGCTGGAGAGACGGAGACGGGATATAAGCGAGTAGGGGCCATCAGTCTTCATACAGACCAGAGGAAATTGACGAAGATGGAAGAGCGAGCGATCAAACGGCGCAATGATGCCCCTGAAATTGGTACGATATGTAGAATGACAGCTCCTGAAACCACTTCATTATTTCCACCATTATCGGATGAATTTGAATCTGTACATATTAGTGGAGCAGCTCGTGTAAATGGAAGAGCGCTTCGAAAAGCGTTGATTAATGCTGCAAAGAAACATGGAGCTACTTTTATCAATGGATCTGCAGAAATTAAGTATAGTAATTCTTCAATCACAGGCGTTCTTGTCGGCAATAAGCATTACGCTGCAGATTGTGTCATTGTTACTGCAGGCGCATGGGCAGATCAGTTGCTATCGCCACTAGGCATTGACTTAAAGCTGAACGCTCAAAAGGCACAAATCATTCATCTTCAAATGGAAAATGTAGAAACGAGTGATTGGCCTGTTGTGATGCCCCCGAAAGATCAATACATTCTGGCCTTTGATTCTGGGAAAGTAGTTATTGGTGCAACACATGAAGATAACCAAAACTTTGACCTTCGTGTCACAGCGGGTGGTTTACATGAAGTTTTTGATAAAGCATTGTCAGTTGCTCCAGGATTAGCGGACAGTACATTTATGGAAACGCGCGTCGGGTATCGTCCATTTACTCCAAACTTCCTTCCCATTATTGGGGAAGTACCAGGATTTAAAGGTCTTCTTCTTTCAAACGGTTTAGGTGCTTCAGGTTTAACCGTAGGCCCATTTTTAGGTGCTCAACTGGCAAAGCTTGCACTTAAAGAAGAACTAGAGATTGATTTGCACTTATATGATGTTTCTACTGCAATCAACAATATGTAATAGACGTAATAAATAAAGTATATCGAACACCCCTGTGATGAATATATCACAGGGGTGTTGGATATAGGGGTGTCTGTCATTAATTGCTTCTAGTCTGTGAACGTACTACCCATTTCGAGTTCCAGTGCAGCATAGGGAGGCAAAAGGGAATATTGTAAAGGCTCTTTAGTTTTAAATAAAGTACTTGAGGGTAAACTGAATGAATCAATAAATCAAAAAGAGAGGAGCATGTGTAAATGAGTGAGAAAAAACCTCCACATCAGCAAATGTCCGAAGAAAATAATGGATTAACTGATGCACAAGAAGTTTTGTATAACGA
>JBFGKX010000026.1:0-17528 GCA_041576455.1 Paenisporosarcina sp.
ACAATAGGAGGATTATAAAATATAAAGTTTTTCTTTCCAGATGGAGCTCCATTTTGATCGATGAGTTGATGCCTCTCATTCGTCAACGATTCAGCCAATTCTTTTGGGTTGGCAATCGTTGCCGATGTACAGATAAATACGGGGTTGCTTCCATAATACTGACAAATTCGCTTTAATCGACGCAAGACATGTGCAACATGACTGCCAAACACACCTTTATATGTATGTAACTCATCCACAACAATAAACTTCAAATTTTCGAACAACGAAACCCATTTTGTATGATGTGGCAAAATGCCTGAATGAAGCATATCTGGATTTGTTAATACGATATGGCCAGCTTTTCTGACTTTTGTCCGAATTGCTGGCGAAGTATCTCCGTCGTATGTGTAACTTAAAATATTTTGATTCATTTGTTCTATCAACATATTCAAATCGGATTTTTGATCCTGCGCCAGCGCTTTAGTCGGAAATAAATAGAGTGCTCGTGAAGAGGCATCTTCAACGATGGATTGCAACACTGGCAAATGGTAACATAAAGACTTTCCAGACGCTGTCGGAGTGATCGCGGTAAAAGATTGACCAGTTCTTGCCGTATCATACGCTTGTCGTTGATGACTATAGAGTTCAGTAATCCCTCTGTCACTTAAAGCTTTCACAATCGACGGGTGTAAATCTTTTGGAAAATCAACTAATTCCGCATCTTTTTTATCGATTGTATGCCAATGAATGATTCGTTCTTGCATAACTGGGTCTTTTTTCCATTCACTTAAAAGCTCACTTATGGTCTGTCTCTTTATCAAGCTTTTCACCTTCTTGCTCTATGGCATGTATAAAAGTCTGCAACGTGTAACAAGTTGATTGTATCGACTGCGCAAATCTTTTTTTGCCTGTTTCTTTATAAAATGATTGAACAACATATTGGTTAAAAGCCTCAATTGCTGCGTCAATTTGTTGGATTCTCATATATTTTGGACGATGCTCATTAATCCATAATCTCGCTTGTTCTCTCCATTCGATTAAGAAGGAATGCCAGTAATCTGCATGTGGTTTAACTTGAGAAAAAAAGTCTGGTGTTGAGTCCAATTCTCGCATTTTTATGTGACGTGTTAAACAGGCTTGACTTTCTTCAAAAATCAATTCAGTTTGTTCGCTTAACGTCATGGTCTCAGCTCCTTTGTTACGTTTAATAGTAACAAAAAAAAGTGGAGTTAACCACTTTTACGCGAACAGATATTCCATTCTATCAATTGCTCCGTTTCTTTTAAAGCTCGTCCCACATGGTGCCCTTTATCAATGACTGATTGCATTTGTGTAGATCTTTCTTGGATGAAACGTGCCTCTAAAATATGTTCAAGCAATGACAATTGTTCAATTAATTCTTCAATTCTTTTCATCAACGATCCCTCCAGTTGTTAATGAGATTCTTCATATAACATAGATATCCTTTCGTCGCGACAAAACTAGAAGCATTTAGCTAATACTTTCGATAATTCGACAACTCTCTAATAAGAAACCTTAATCAATCAATTACGTCTATAAAGTAAGGTTATGATACACTGATAATCGAGGTGACGTGCATGGTTATCAACTATCCCAACGGAAAAATCTATAAACCACAACAAAAAATAAATAAAAATCAGTCGAAGAAGGATTATTCCTTTAGCAACCGGGGAAAGACCTTAGAGGATGAGATAAATGACTCAAATGAATACTATATGCAACAAGGGACAGCCGTCATCCATAAAAAACCTGTACCCATTCAAGTAGTGAAAGTTGAATATCCATCTAGAAGTGCTGCAGTCATCAAAGAGGCCTATTATCGTACTGCATCAACGACCGACTTTAATGGGGTATGGCAAGGCATCCATGTTGATTTTGAAGCAAAAGAAACGAAAAACAAAACGTCTTTTCCTTTAAAAAACATTCACGAGCACCAAATCGATCATATGCGGCTAGTGACAGAACAAAAAGGAATAGCTTTTTTAATTGTTCGATTTTCCACTGTCAACCGTTATTTTGTATTGCCTTTCCCTCCCCTTCAAGATGCCTGGGAAAACATGAATCACGGTGGCCGTAAATCAATTCCGTTCGAATTTTTTGAAAAACATGCCTTTGAAATCGTTCCAGGTGCTTTTCCACCGATCGATTATTTAAAAGGAGTAACAATGATGCTTTCTGATCAATCTGTAAAGCAATGAAAGTGAGGAGACGTTCGTGAGCGAAAAATCTAACTCTCGTGGACAACGAAGAAAAGAATTAGAGAAACAAAAAAAAGCTAATAAATCTACTACAGCAGTATGGTTTAAACGCATCATTCTTGTGTGTATTGTACTAGGTTTAGCAGGCTTGCTATTTGGTGGAGGACTGTTTGCGTTTTATGCGAGCTCTGCGCCAAAACTGGATGAGGATGCATTAAAAGATCCCGTTTCATCTGAATTTTATGATGTGAATGGTGATGCATTTGCGACCATTGGATCTGAAAATCGTGATTATGTGAATTATAGTGATATTCCAAAAGACATGGAAGATGCCATTTTAGCAACAGAAGATGTCCGATTCTATAAACATGGAGGAATTGATTTTTATCGCTTAGGTGGTGCGGTTCTCGCGAATATTACAAGTGGATTCGGTTCACAAGGTGCGAGTACACTGACTCAGCAAGTAATTAAAAATTCTTTCTTACAAAATGAAAAAACATTAAAACGTAAATCCCAAGAAGCAGTACTTGCTTATAAACTTGAAAGTAAGTTTGAGAAAGAAGAAATTTTTGAAATGTATTTTAATAAAGTGTTGATGTCAGGCAATATTTACGGATTTGGCACTGCTTCAAATTACTTTTTCGGAAGAGAGTTAAAGGACTTAAAACTCCATGAGATGGCAATGTTAGCAGGTATGCCACAAAGCCCAAATAACTATAACCCTTTTAAACATCCAGAAGCTGCTGAAAAACGAAGAAATATTGTGTTAAGGCTAATGGAACAACATGGAAAAATCACAAAAGCTGAAATGGAAGAAGCTCAGTCAATTCCAATTTCAGAGGGATTATTAGCTGAAGGAAATCGTAAACCTTCAAACTCAACCAAATACCTTGCATATTTGGACATCGTGTTAAATGAATTGGCTTCAAAAGGGGAAGGAGATTCGTTAGCAGACGGATTAAAAGTTTACACGAACCTAGATCCAGCAGCGCAAAAATCTGTAGAATCTGCTCTAGTTGATCAGAATTTCCCAACGAAAGAAATGCAAGCGGGAATGACCGTCCTTGATACAAAATCTGGGGCGATTGTCGCCGTAGGCGGAGGACGCAACTATGGTCCTGGTTTTGGATTTAACTACGCACAAGATCGAACTGACCGCGGTATTGGGTCTACCGTAAAACCAATTCTAGACTACGGTCCTGTAATAGAATATAAAAATTGGTCAACTGGACACACATTGGTTGATGAAAAAATGAATTATACTAATGAAGATAAACAAATTCTGAATTTTGACAGAAAATATTTAGGTCCTATGACCATGCGTGAAGCACTGTATCGCTCTCGTAATATTCCAGCTGTCAAAGCATTTAAAGAAGTTGATACGCAAGACAAAGAAGAATTTGCCAATAAATTAGGTATTAAAGGGAATTATTTTGCAAATGAATCGGCGGCAATTGGATCAACAAATGGCATCAATACAATTAAATTGGCAGCAGCCTATGCCACATTTGGCAACGCAGGGATGTATTCGACCCCATATACCATTAAAGAAATTGTTTTTCGTGATGGAAAAACCAAGAAAACGTTTAAACCAAAATCAACCCCAGCAATGAAAGACTCAACGGCTTATATGGTCACAGATATGTTACGTGATGTAGTCAGTAATCGCAGAGGCGCAACTGGTAAAGTGGCGATTATTCCTGGCTTAGATGTAGCGGGTAAAACTGGGACGACCAATTATTCTTCCAAAGAATTTGAAGACTATAACTTAGCAGATGATTCGGTCCCAGATATTTGGTTTGCTGGGTATACCACGAACTATTCAATTGCTGTCTGGACGGGGTATGAGAAACGTCAGAATGCTATTGATGCGGGTGAAAGTGCTGAGCGAGAATTTGCTCAATTGTTGTTTAAAAGTGTCATGTCGAATGTTTCACAAGGTAAAGAAACACCACGGTTTAAACGTCCAAATTCCGTTGTTGAAGCAACCGTTGAACTTGGGACTACCCCTCTTCGACTTGCAAGTGAATTCACCCCTGAAAACTTAAGACAGACAGAATTATTTGTACGTGGTTCTGAACCTACAGAAGTATCGACAGAATTTGAGCAAATAGAAGTTGATTCTCCAACAAATTTAAAAGCAGATTATAGTGAAGGTGATCAATCTGCAACTTTATCTTGGAACCATCAAGCTCCTTCCCGTGGAGATGAAAACTTTGATGTAGCCTTTGAAGTATCATATTCAATTAATGGTGGTAGCTCATCAGTCCTTCAAACGACAACTCAAAAAGGATTAATTGTTACAGGAATTACGCCTGGTAATACGTATACCTTTACGGTAATCGCCATTGCAGATGATGTGCGAAGTGCTCCTTCTAGCACAACGCTTGAAATTCAAGCTATTGAAGTACCAGAACCAATTGAAGAAGACGACTCTGATGAAGGAAAAGACAAGGACAAAGAAAAAGAAAAAGGGAAAAAGAAAGAAGATAATAATGAAACTCCTCCTCCACCTGAAAATGGTGAAGATGGATCAACTGAGGGAACCCTCCCTCCTCCAGAAGATGGATCCACTGAAGGAGCAGCTACAAACAGTTCTCAAAATGATGCGAAAGCTGCATCCTCAGAAGACTCTACTAATCAGAAGAAAACTGATACAACAAGTACACCAACCTCCACTCCATAATGTAAAAGAAGCAGATCATGGTATTGATCTGCTTCTTTTTATTGATTAGTTATGCGAAGTCGTGCAATTTTTTTCTTTGTTTCTTCAAAAAGTTCATCCAATTGACGAAATGCAACATACAAACTTGGATTGTTCGTAATAAATTGATATCTGTCATTCCCATTTAACGGCAGTACTTCAAAATCTTCTAGAATTTGATCTTGACAATTTGACGCTTCAGACACTTGACGAAGAAGTTTTTGATATAAAGAAATACCGTCTTGCATTTCCTTGTACACTTCTTTATTTCGTTGATTAAAAGAAACCTGAATGCAACTTTTTATTTCATTCCATTCATTTAGAATGACATCTATCTTTTCTTTTTGTGCATTTATAGTATTAAAGCGAATCAATGGATACCAACCCTTTGTTGAGACGTTTCTGGCCTTCTCGACATACAGATAAAAGAGGGCATTGGGCACATTGTGGATTTTGTGCTTTACAATGATATCGCCCGAAGAAAATCAGTTGATGATGGGTTCTTGACCACTTGTCCATCGGTGTCTTCTTCATAATGGTTTCTTCGACTTGAAGCACGGAATCTTTCCAACGACATAGACCTAACCGTTTACTAACTCTTTCTACGTGTGTGTCCACCGCTAATGCCGGAATATCAAAAGCAACGGAAACGACCACATTTGCAGTTTTTCTTCCCACTCCTGGCAATGTCGTCAACAAATCTCGATTGGCTGGGATTTTGCCATCAAATTGCTCAATAACCATTCGACTTAAAGCTTGTATATTTTTGGCCTTATTCCGAAATAAGCCAATCGATCGAATATCATTTTGAAGTTCTTCAAGTGACACATTTAAGTAATCTGCTGGTGTTTGATATTTGGCAAATAAAGTGGACGTCACTTTATTAACAAGCACATCTGTGCATTGTGCGGAAAGCAATGTTGCAATTGTAAGTTCAAAAGGATTGGAGTGAACTAGCTCACAGTGTGCATCAGGAAACATTTTATCCATTTCTGACAAACAGTGTTCCCATTGAACCTTCGTTAGCATTTTCTCACATCCTTATTCTCGTTCTTCTAACCAATTGTAAAAAGGAACTTTATTCGTTCGTTGCGGTTGAGTCCCTGTTCGTTCGGGTACATTACGGAATTGACTCGCTTGTTTTTCAACGTCTTGTAGAGTTTTGACATTTTTCTTTTTCCATTCAAATAAAATGCGATCAATATAGCGCAAACTCATTTTTTGTGCTAGCACAGCTTCTTTTAGCGCCGCACGAATCAGTTCTGGAGATTGTTGATCTTGATCCATCCACATCGCAATGGTTTCACTTTCCATTGGAGATAGAAAGCGTCCTAATTCTTGTTCAAACAACCTAAATATCTCGCCTTCTTGATCTTTTTGTGTCATTTTCGTTTCAGCTGAATTTTCAGCAATGACAAGGTCAATGATCCGATTCCATAAGCCATGAAAACTAAAGGCTTCAAAAAGAACCCCTTGATCATCATATCTTTGTTGAATGGATAAATAGCCTTTTTGAAAAAGTCTTTGCATATGTCGACTCACTTGCTCACTAGGAAAATGGGATCGATTGACTAAGTCATCTGGTGTTGGAAAATGATTTCCCGTTTCAATGAATGCGAGCATATG
Organism: Paenisporosarcina sp.; assembly: GCA_041576455.1. GTDB lineage: Bacteria > Bacillota > Bacilli > Bacillales_A > Planococcaceae > Paenisporosarcina. Next base: position 6,532 of record JBFGKX010000026.1, read on the forward strand.
AAGAATTAACATTGCTTCATCATCTTGAATGCCACATTTTTTGTAGTGTTGAAAAAAGAGCTGGGAAATGGTTACATTTCCCTGCTCTGTCCACAAACGGAGTCGATCTGGTGGTTGTTGTTGCATACCTGAGCTCTCCTTTGATTTTATTATGGGTACAAACGGTTTAAAAGACGTGGGAATGGAATTGCTTCACGAACGTGCTCTGCTCCACTAATCCAAGCTACAGTTCGTTCTAGCCCTAATCCAAAACCAGAATGTGGAACTGAACCTTGTTTACGTAGTTCTAAATACCACGCATAAGATTTTTCATCCAGTTCATGTTCTGCTAAACGTTCTTTTAATAACTTGTAATCATGAATTCGCTCAGAACCCCCAATGATTTCGCCGTATCCTTCTGGAGCGATTAAATCCGCACATAAAACAACATCATCACGTTCAGGATGCGGTTGCATATAAAATGGTTTAATTCCGACTGGGTAATGTGTAATGAATACAGGTTTTTCATAGTGTTCTGCAATCGCCGTTTCATGAGGAGCCCCAAAATCATCTCCCCATTGAATGTCGTTAAATCCATTTTCGTGTAAGAATTTGATGGCATCATCATATGAGATACGTGGGAACGGTGCTTGAATATGCTCAAGTTTCGTCACATCACGATCTAATCGTTCTAGTTCTAATTTACAGTTCTTTAAAACAGATTGAACGACATAAGAAACGTATTGTTCTTGCACTTCTAAATTTTCTTCAAACTCAACAAAAGCCATCTCAGGTTCAATCATCCAAAATTCGATTAAATGACGTCGTGTCTTTGATTTCTCAGCACGGAAAGTAGGACCGAATGAAAATACTTTTCCGAGTGCCATTGCTGCTGCTTCCATATAAAGTTGACCTGATTGAGAAAGATAAGCGTCTTCATCAAAATATTTTGTTTGGAAAAGTTCTGATGTTCCTTCAGGTGCAGATCCCGTCAAAATAGGAGGGTCAACTTTGGCAAAACCATTGTCATTGAAAAATTCATAAGTCGCACGAATTACTTCGTTACGAATTTTCATAATGGCATGTTGTTTACGAGAACGTAACCATAAATGACGGTTGTCCATTAAAAATTCAGTACCGTGTTCTTTTGGCGTGATTGGAAAATCTACTGCTTCATGAATCACTTCAATTTCCTTCACTTGAAGTTCATAACCAAAAGATGAACGTTCATCCCTTGTCACTTCACCTGTAATGTACATAGACGTTTCTTGCGTTAACGATTTTGCTTTTACAAATAATTCTTCAGGTACGTCTGCTTTGACAACGACACCTTGTACAAATCCTGATCCGTCACGAAGTTGTAAAAATGCAATTTTACCACTTGAACGTTTGTTAGCTAACCAAGCACCTAATTTTACTGTTTCACCTAAATGATTAGGCATGTCATGGATCATAATTTTTTTCATAAGTTCCTCCAGAGGTTACAGCAATTCTTCTTGCCATTTTGATGTTACAAATGCTTCGATTCGTTCTACAGCCGCTTCAAGTAAATCTAATGAAGTTGCATAAGATAAACGAATCGTTGATGGTGCTCCAAAACCTGAACCCGGAATTACCGCTACATTGGCTTCAGTAAGTAAGCCTTCCACAAATGCATCGACAGATTCATACCCTGTCTGACGAGCAGCTTTGGATACGTCTGGGAATAAATAAAAGGCACCTTGGGGTTTGATGACTTCAAAACCAGGAATCGCGGCAAGTCTTGGATAAATAATCTCTAAACGCGATTCAAATGCTTGGCGCATTTCTTCAACCGTATCTTGTGGACCATTGTATGCTTCAATCGCAGCATACTGAGACGTAGTCACTGGATTCGATGTAGAATGACTTGCTAAATCCGTCATCGCATTAATCACTTGTTTATTCCCTGCAGCATAGCCAATACGCCATCCTGTCATGGAATGCGATTTTGATACCCCATTAATAATGATTGTACGTTCTTTTGCATCTTCAGAAATTTGCGCAATGGAAACATGCGTTGCACTTCCGTAAATTAATTTCTCATAAATTTCATCCGAAATGATCCAAATATTTGCTTCTTGACAAACTTTAGCAATTTCTTTGAGTTCATCTGTAGAATATAACATTCCAGTTGGATTACTTGGTGAGTTTAAAATAACTGCACGTGTTTTACTCGTAATCGCATCCTTAATTTGTTGAGCAGAAACTTTATATTGTTGTTCCGCCGTCCCTTCAATGTAAACAGGGACTCCGTCAGCCAATTTAACTTGCTCAGGATAACTAACCCAATATGGGATTGGAATGATTACTTCATCTTGTTCATTTAACAGCACTTGGAATAATGTATACAGTACATGTTTCGCACCAATTCCAATCATAATCTCAGAAGGTTGGTAGCTTAAGTCTTGGTCACGTTTTAACTTGTCAATGACAGCTTTTTTAAGTGCTGGCAAGCCCCCAGAAGGTGTATATTTTGTATACCCCTTGTTCATGGAATCGAACGCTGCATCTAATATGTTTTGAGGTGTATTATAATCAGGTTCCCCAGCACCGAGTCCGATAACATCAACACCTTGATCTTTTAACTCTTTTGCTTTTGCAGTTATCGCAAGAGTAGTTGATGGTGTTAATGTGTGAACACGATTTGCTAATTGCGGTTTCATAATTGATTGTCCCCTTTTATAAATTCAATATACGTTTCCACCATTCTCCACTCTCAAATGATAAATAAACGTAATTCAACTGATTGTTTTGATTTAAGAACGTAATTTCCCAGACGGCATTATCCTGTTCCCAACCAAGTTTAGTATGTAACACTTCTTTCACATCAAATTCATCGTGTACAGTATCGATGGCTTGTTTTTTTGAGATGCCTTCTGCCAACAGGACTTCTTTCATCACATTATGTTTGCGATTAGTTGGAACAAAAACAGCTTTTTCTTCCCCATCTTGATCTATACCAATAACGGTAACATATGTTGTTGACCCGCTATACACTTCAGAATTGATCACTTGTGTAAGTTTTTCTCCATTCACTGATAATTGTTCTGCTCTTTGTCTTTCATTTGAAAAAGGTTGTCCCGATTTCCAAATCACAAATAAGCTAATACACAGACTTAAGGAAAAAAGAAATACACTAATAAATATTAGCCACTTTTTCATGTATGCACCTTACGTTTTATAAATTGTGAAAACGGCTTTCTCTTGATTGTCCTTTTCGAGTGCAAGACCGAACATTAAATCCCGTTCTTTTAAAGAACGATTCAAGGCGTCCACAATTTTATACAAGTCTGATTGATAGTCAACTGTTACCGTTGATAATATTTCAATTTTGCTTTCCATTTGAAACCCCTTCTTTCTTCACTCATACTTTCTCATTATACCAATGTTCTAGGTCTAAGACCATATCTTCTAAGGATACCTTTTTCACAGTAATATTGGGCAAAGCTCGAATAAATTCTTTTCCATATGATTTAGACTGAATACGTCGGTCCAGCACGATAAAGACACCTCTGTCTGTTGAAGAACGAATTAAGCGACCAAATCCTTGACGGAACCTTAAAATTGCTTCAGGAAGTGCTAGTGACGAAAAAGAATTAATTCCTAGTTTTGTTAATTGCTCTGCTTGCGTTTTAAACACAGGTTCGTCAGGCGAGGAAAATGGCAATCTTACCATGATAACTGCAGATAACGCATCTCCAGGGACATCGACACCCTCCCAAAAGCTATTGGTTCCAAACAACACTGATTTTTGAAAGCGTTGGAATGATTTCAATAACTTCATTCGACTGCCTGAAGTCATTCCTTGAGCAAATAACATATAGCCTTCAAGCAAAGAAGTATCTTGAATTAAATCGACGGTTCTCCTTAACATGTCTTGAGATGTAAACAATACAAAACATCTGCCTTCAGTTACCAGAACTGTTTGAATCACAGCATCTGCAACTGCCTCAATAAAATCAGACTGGGAAACATGCTGAATGTCTGGCATGTCATCAACAATAAAAAGATTGGCTCCTTGATAAAAATCTTTCGGGGCTGAGTAGCTTTTAATTGGTACATTTTCAGGAAGACCTAGTTGATTGACAATGAATCGATCATTGCCTGGCACAGCTAATGTACCAGAAGTCCACACAATGCCCACTTGTTCTCGCCATTGATCAAATATGGCATTGACTGAATGGGTACTATCAATCGGCTTTTTATAGGCATGTAGACTTCCAGGTATGCTTCTTTTGTCAAGCTCAATCCATACAGAATAATCTGTAGTAGTAGACAAAAAGATATCAACCCATTCTGCTGTTTTTATTTTCATTTCATTTAGCCAATACTGCCACTCTGCGGCAATTAATTTTTCTAAATGAGTTGAATCAGATTGACTAGTGGTCAATCGATCTAATAAAAGTTGAGCAATTGCAATCCATCTTTGTAATGATTGATACACTTCTTGAATCAAATCCATGTCTAATGTTAAATCTTCCAGCAAAATCGTTTGTTTAGTATGTGATTTACTCGTACTATTACGTCGAACAGTAAGAACTAGCATTTGTATTGCTTCATCAAATTTATCGTTGCATTGTGCATAGATTCGATCCAATTCTTCTAATGTTTCTGCTACTTCAAACCCTTGAAGTAGCAGAACATTTGCAAATGAGGCTGTCAATTGCTCTTTATCACGTGTCCCTAATTGACCAAATACATATTTCCATTGGGTATATGAAAAAATACGTTCATGTTGTGAATTTGCCGCTTGCACAAATTGATGAGCTTCATCGATAACAAACGCACTGATTTCATTTGTTAAGATTGGAGCCAATCGATGTTGGTCTGTGAATAACATCGCATGGTTTGTAATCAGTATATCTGCATGTTTACTTTGAGCTAAGGCGTGGGCATGGAAATCATGGAAGGTTACTTCAGCTGTTTTAATTGAGAATGCATTTTTCCGAACTTTATCTAAAAAATATTGTCCACCACTGGAAACATTGAGTTCCCCAACATCACCTGTTTTTGTTCGCGTTAACCACACTAATAATTGGCAAATGGCAAATGTTTCATCATACGATTCATCTTTTGCACGTAGTAGTTCTTCAAAGCGGTGTAAATCTAAGTAATGTCTAGCACCTTTTAAAATGGCAACATCGACTCTATTTTTTACAATTCTTTCTAATTTAGGAATTTCCACATCATACAATTGTTCCATCAAATGAGAAGTATATGTGCTAATTAATACTTTTTTATCTTGTTTTTTTGCATGGAAATAACTTGGAACTAAATAACTTAACGTCTTCCCGATACCTGTTGAAGCCTCGATTGCCAACTCCTTATTTGATTGGAAGGTCTGCCATACCGCATCCATCATTTGAAATTGACCGTCTCGTTCTTTAAAGTCTTGTAAGCCTTCAGAGAAAAACATTCGTTTTTGATTTTTGGTTTCAGGAAAATAGGTTGATGTTTCTTTAGATATAGAACGAATTTGTTTTTTTCTTAACGCAATCCCTTTATACACATCAACGTCATCATGAATATTCTTCAATCTCTTTTTCTGAAGTGCTTCAAAAAATAAGGAAGAACTATCAAATTTCAGTTGAAAAGATCTTTTATGAATATGTTCCAATGTTTGAATGGGTAATTTTTCAATTTCTTTCATGCATTCAATAAATAACTTTGCAGTCGCGTAGGCGTCATCGTCAGCACGATGTGCATTTTTCAATAGTATGCCGCGCTCTAAGGTAATATCTTGTAGTTTATAGCTATAGGAAGTTGGAAAAAGTAAACGAGCTAACTCCACAGTATCCATCTTTTTTCCTCGCCAAGCAGGAAATTGTGTACGTTTGAATTCCGCTTGAATAAATGGCAAATCAAAATTTATATTATGAGCAACAAATATACAATTTTCTAGCATCTCATAAATCTCTTGTGCGACTTCTTCAAATACCGGAGCATCTTTCACATCATCGTCATTAATATTCGTTAAATCTTGAATAAATAAGGGGATTTTCTTTCCAGGTTGTAGGAAGGTTGAAAACGTTGATTGGATTTTCCAATCACGAACGAAAACCACAGCAAATTGAATCATACGATCCCCTTTTGCAGGCGAATGACCGGTTGTTTCAATATCTACGATGGCATAAGTAGGACTTAACATGAAGGATCAACTCACAATTTAGACTTCTAACAAAAAAATTGTATCACAAAGAGGGATCTAGGTGTAACTGACATGCTGTAAACACGTCTATATCAAAAAGGAGTGGATGAAATCATGGACGTATGGACAAAATTAATCAGCTTGGGTATTTTCACGTTATTAATTACAGCATGTAATGCCGAACCAGAGGTGACTGTTGATAGTCAGCTTACTGATGGTGACGCAGCAGCCATTGAATTAACTACACAAGTAGATGGCGTTTTTAAAGGATATGTTGGTGAAGACCAAAATTCCATCATTATCGAATCTGAAGGACAAGAAAACACGTATGAAATAGCAGAAGATGCACGAGGTGATTTTGATAAATTACAACTGAATGATCCGATTGCATATTCAACAAAAATGGTTGATGGGAAAGAAATGATTGAGACATTGCGGTTAAATTAAGATAAAAAAGAATAATAATCAATATAAAAGGATAAAAATTCGTATTCATATCTTTTGCTCTCTTTTGAAAAAGATGATGGTCGGCTATTTCTTTCGCTTTCCGCGGACGAACCGCTAGTCTCCTCGGCTCATCTGTCTTGACAGCTGAGCCTGTGGGGTCTAGCTTGTCTCGTTTTTCCGCAGGAGTCTTCAGAAATAGCCGACCATCTTACTACTGAAATATCATGAAGAGATAAGCTTACACAAGATAAAACTGTTGATTGGAGTGGAGGCGGCTAAAACATGTGCTCCTGCGGTTACTCGTCGCAAAGGTATTGGCCGTTCGACCAATATCTTTCCTGCGGTTACTCATCGCAAAGGAAATCAACAGGTTCATGTATACGCTCTTTTTCTACCGTATACAGTTATATTCATTCTTTTTATTGTTTATCTACAGTTTGAAAAGAGAGCTACAGATAGCTCTCTTTTTCTATTTACATCACTGTTGCTTCTGGCTCGTAACTAATGATTTCGCGAATTGAATTATTTTCATTCATGATCGCAACCGTTGGCTTATGGTCTTTTGCTTCGTCATTCATCACGTATGCGTAAGAAAGAATAATCACAACATCCCCTTTTTGAACAAGACGAGCTGCCGCTCCGTTCACACATATAACCCCACTCCCACGTTCTCCTGAAATGATATACGTTTCAAAGCGAGCACCATTGTTATTATTTACAATATGAACTTTTTCATTTGGTAACATACCAACTGCATCTAGCAAATCTTGGTCAATTGTAATACTTCCCACATAGTTTAAATCCGCTTCTGTAACAACAGCGCGGTGAATTTTTGAATTTAACATCATTCGCAACATTTTTTAGTCTCCTTTAATGTCCATAATTTGATTATCAATAAGACGAGCTTTTTGGAAAGCGACCGCTACTGCTAAAATGATTGTATCGTCATTAGAAAAATCTTTAGTCAAGCTTGGGTAACTTAATAATTCAACATAGTCGATGTTTCCAGATGTTCTATTTTCGATATGTTGAATGGTTACTTGTCTAGCCTCTATTGAATTACGATTCAAGCGATAATGATCCAAACCAAGTTGAATGGCTTGATGTAATACTGGCGCTTCAAGTCGTTCTTCTTTACTTAGAAAAACATTTCTTGAACTTTTAGCTAGACCATCAATTTCTCGAACGGTGGGAACTCTGCGAACTTCAATTGGAAAGTTGTAATCACGAACGAGTGTCTCAATAATGGCTAACTGTTGAGCATCTTTTTGTCCGAAATAAACTCGCGTTGGTTCAACGAGATGAAACAGCTTTGTTACTACTTTTAAAACCCCATCAAAATGCCCAGGTCTTGAAGCGCCGCAGAGAACTTTTGCTTGATCCCCAGCATGAATTGTAATGCCCCCATCTTGAGGATACATTTCATTTACTTGAGGGAAAAATAATAAATCCACTCCTGCTTCTACAGCCAGGTTTGTATCTCGTTCTAAATCTCGCGGGTACCGGTCCAAATCTTCATTTGGTCCAAATTGAGCTGGATTCACAAAGATACTCATGACAACGTAGTCATTTTCTTCTCTTGCTTGTTTAACTAGTGTCATATGCCCTTCATGCAAGTATCCCATCGTTGGGACAAACCCAATGCTCTTCCCATTTAGTTTTGCTTCGTGTATGCATTCTTTTAATGCCTCAATTAATTGTACTTGAATCATTTTTTTCCTCCATACAACTGCTGATATTCATCATCTTTCATCGTAAATCGATGTTCAGTCGCTGGAAACTCACCCGTTTTCACTTCTTCTACGTATTGAGTGATTCCTTTTGAAATCACATCTCCCGCTTTAGCAAAAGCTTTGACAAATTTCGGCATATGATGGCTACCATAAGTTACTATATCGTGAAATACCAAAACTTGCCCATCGGTTTCAACCCCAGCCCCTATACCAATGACTGGAATTGTTAGTGTTTCTGTAATTGTTTTAGCGAGTTGATAAGGAATACATTCAAGTACAACCATACAAGCACCTGCAGCTTCACAAGCCAATGCATCATCAATTAATTTTTGTGCAGCATGTGCTGTCTTCCCTTGCACTTTGTACCCACCTAAGACGCTAGCAGATTGCGGAAGAAGACCTAAATGAGCAACGACCGGAATACCAGTACGCGTCAATAACCGAATAACATCGACGACTTCTTCTGCACCTTCTACTTTTAGGGCTTGTGCATGTGTTTCTTGAAATAAACGAATGGCATTCGATAAAGTCGTATCCATTGAACCGTGGTAAGTTCCAAATGGCATATCCACAACTATAAATGTATCGGCTGCACCTCGTCTAGTTGCTTTTCCATGGTGAATCATATCTTCCATAGTGACAGGGACAGTAGACTCATACCCTAACACCACCATACCTAGTGAGTCTCCAACAAGTATAATTTCGACGCCAGCTTCTTGCGCTATTTTTGCTGATGGATAATCATATGCAGTTAACATAATAATTTTATTGTTCTCTTTTTTCATGTTGATAAAATCAGTGGTCGATTTCATTTCCTAGCTCCTCTCTTATGAGAGAAAACCAAAATAAAAACCCATCTGACCAAAAATGGACAGAAGGGTTGTGTGAGTAAAAGAATTGGTTTCCTCCGTCCCTGTCGATTAAGATCAAGGCAGAATTATTTAATTTAAGCTCATTAATTTTTGCGTTTCCGGTGTAGTTCTTTTCAGATACTACCCTTAGCCACACTATAGCAGAAATTAAGCTTACATTCCAATAGGAATCACGTATGTTCATTCTGAATTTCAATATCAGCTGAATAAATTTCATGCACTTGTCCATCATCAGTTCGAACTTGTAATATCCCGTCCTTGGTAATTCCTAAAGCTAAGCCTTCAATCTGTTGGTGCATCATAATTGCTTTAATTCGCTTACCTAGTGTACATGAATAACTTTCCCAAAGAATTTTTAATGGTTCAAATCCATGCTTCACGTACAAATCTGTATAAATCTCTAAATGATGAAATATACGTGCAATCAACTGTGCTCGATTTATAGGTTGGCCAGTAGCCATTTGAATCGACGTGGCGATGGGTTGAATTTCTTCTGGGAATTCATGCTGATGTTGATTTACATTTATGCCAATTCCTAAAATAATGGCTTGAACTCTATCCATATCTGCTTGAAGTTCGGTTAATATACCAGTACATTTCTTCCCTTTAATTAATAAATCATTTGGCCACTTGATCTCTGCGCGTACTTCTGCAACTTCTTCTATTGCCCTTGCCACAGCAACAGCTGCCACTAATGTGAATTGAGGTGCCTTTAGTGGAGGGATTTCTGGTCGAATGATGACACTCATCCAAATCCCTCTCCCTTGAGTAGATGTCCACACTCTTGCTAAACGACCCTTCCCTGCAGTTTGCTCTTCACAAATAACAACTGTTCCGTCTGGTGCACCAGCTTGAGCCAGTTGATGAGCAATCGGTTGCGTAGATAAGCAAGTTTTGTGATGATGAATGGAGCGCCCAAAACGTTCTGATGTTAAATATTGCTCGATATTTGCCGCTTGTAAATAATCTGGGGATGAGGTTAGCACATACCCTTTTTTCTTAACGGTTTCAATTTCATACCCGTCTTCTTCGAGTTCTTTAATATGCTTCCAAATCGCCGTTCGTGATAACCCAAAATCATTTGCTAATTGTTGTCCTGAAATAGGTTGCCCTTTTGCTGCTAATAAACGTTTCGTAATTTCAAATTTCACTGTTGGATTCATTCATTACCCATTCCTTTAGTTTTGTTGCATTGTTCTCAACTACTTGATGAAGGACAGCAACTTCTATTTGAGTCAGTATTTCTTTAAGCCACGGACCTCCAGGTTTGTTAAGCCATTTCATTAAGTCTTGACCCGAAACTGCCAAATCACGATTAGATTGGATTGGTAAAGTCCGTTTCTGTTTGATTAAATCTTCGATTCGTATTGGTTTTAAATCACTCTGAATTACTCGAGATAGCCTTTCCGCCTGTACCAATGTGCTTTCATCAAACTGATATAGGTCGTCTATCGAGAATAGCCGTTCGCATCGAATGAGTGTAGCTCGTACTAATTGGGTTAATTGTTTTTTTCTCTCATTCGACAATTTAAACATTTTGGCAAGCTGCTCGGGAGCTGGACTGTCTTGCTCCAAACATAAGAAAGCCCAACCTACTAGTACATTTTTAGAATTTCCAAGACGTGACCATCTCTCATACTTAAACGTAAGGCTGCCAGGAAGTTGATCTGACAAGTTACTAATAATGAGATTTTTCATCCCTATGGCCAAATTTGAACTCCCCCAAATTTTTTCTAGTTCAGTTGTAATTCTTTCAATGGACACAAAAGAAAGGTCATGTGCACAATGTTTTATTGC
>JBFGKX010000027.1:0-16948 GCA_041576455.1 Paenisporosarcina sp.
AAACATTGTCGAAGTAGTTCTTTCATATCTGGATGTACACGGAAACGGTTAATCGTGCGGTAACTTGGCTCATACCCTTGGGCTAGCCACATCATACGAAAACTATCTTTCGTCAGGTCCTCAATTTTACGAACTGAAAACGTGATTTGGTAGTAGGATACTTAAATACTAGGAGAAGATGTCCTTTTTTTGTTACCTAAATTTATGTAGAGATTTACTTGCTATAGAAGAAATATTAGTTGTCTGGAGTGATTGCGGCGACTCCTAGGGGGACAAGCACGTGGGAGAGACTACAGGCTCGACCCGTGCCCCAGGAAAGCGTCCGCCGTAACGCAGAACAACGGCTACGAAGGAAACATAAAAATAAAGCAGTTCCAATTTTACTCATCGTAAAATTGGAACTGCTTTTAATTTTGAAGTGGGTTTTGTCCCAGCCTCTTCCTTTTCTAATTCTATTATCAATGTTCGGGGAAGCATTTACTGTTCCCTTAAGATCTGTATTCAAAGATGAGTTTAAATAGGATTTCGAATTACCCCTAATCTAACGATAAAGTTAGTGTTCTTTCGCAGATGAATGAGAACTTGAAAGTTTTTCTTTCCCTTCATAATAAACCCCGTCTCAGTCCCCATTTTCAGGTTCTGTAGACGGGGTTTCTGTTTTAGGAAAGTATTGGGGTGACCGGTCCAGTTGATCCAAAAATAAGCGTGACTTCAACCGAATACCAGTCTGTTCTTCATAGATCGTTCGGACAATTTTCTTCATAAATGATTTAGTTTCTTTTTTCAGCGTCAATTTCCCTACCTGCTCGATCGGCACATTATAAAATGTTCGAATAAGCTTGACTTGAGGTGGTGTCAAACGAATGATATAGGGGTCTACATTAAAACATCGATGACATAAAAAACCGATTTGTTGAAACGAGAAGGCAAATTCCCCATCTGTTGCTCCACAATTCGCACATTGATGTAAGGTAGGATAAATACCGGTTACCGGCAACATCTTCCATTCTACAAACAAGGCAATTGCTTCAGGGTCATAATGCTCTGCAATTGCATGTAAAGCTTGTTGTAGTAAGTTGAAAATTGCTGGCTGCGAAGTCCCTTCTTCAACAGCCCGATCGATTAACTCAACAATAAAACTTGCGTAAGCAGTCGCTTCTATATCCTCACGAATATGACGATAAGACTCCAATTGCTCCCCTTGTTGCATTGTTCCCATTCCTCTTCCTTGCTGAATCAGAAATGACCCATGCGTAAACGGTTGAGTGATGGCAGCTAAACGACTTGCAGGTTTTTTGGCGCCTCTTGCCATTGCCGTTATTTTGCCAGATTCTCGCGAGTATAATGTAACAATTTTATTGGTTTCGCCATAATTCTGTGTCTTTAAGACAATGCCCTCAACTCGATTCAGCAATTGCTGACACGCCCCTTGTTAATATTCGTCGTCGCGGAAACCGAAATCGCGTAAATGAACTTGTTTGTTGCGCCAATCTTTTTGAACTTTAACCCACAGCTCAAGAAACACTTTGCTTCCGAGCAACATTTCGATATCCTTACGAGCACGCATTCCTACTTCTTTAAGAAGAGCCCCTTTTTTACCAATGACTATGCCTTTTTGTGAATCTCGTTCTACCATGATTGTCGCTGTTACACGAATTTTATCATTGTCTTCTTCTCTTTTAATTTTCTCAATAACAACGGCAATTGAATGAGGGATTTCTTCATGCGTTAAGTGAAGGACTTTTTCACGAATCAATTCAGAGATAATAAAACGTTCTGGATGATCTGTTACTTGATCGGCAGGATAATATTGTGGACCTTCAGGCAAATGATTAGTTAAAACTTTTAGTAAACCTTCAATATTGATTCCCTCTAGTGCAGAAATAGGCAATACATCAGCAAATTCATACTCTTGACGGAATGATTCAATAACACTCATTAATTTATCTGGATGAATTAAATCAATTTTATTCATGACTAAAAATACAGGCGTTTCATTTCCTTTTAACATGTCTAAGATGTATCGATCTTGCTTACCGATACGATCTGTAGAATCCACCATTAATAAAATCGCATCTACTTCACGCAACGTGTTTTTCGCCACTTTTAACATAAAATCACCTAGTTTGTGTCTAGGTTCATTGATCCCTGGTGTGTCAATAAAGACAATCTGTTCCGTATTAGTCGTTAATACACCTTGCACTTTATTTCTTGTTGTTTGTGGTTTATCACTCATGATTGCAATTTTTTGTCCGATTACTCGATTTAAAAATGTTGATTTGCCAGCGTTCGGTCTGCCAATGATTGAAATAAACCCTGATTTATATCCTTTATTTGCTTCCAGCATTAGCTAAATCCTCCGGAGAAAAGGCTCCTGGCAATAAATCTGAGACTGTTGTCTCTTGCACATCGCCTTTTAAATTAATTAGATACACAGGCATATCCGGCTCGCAAAACTCTGCCATGACTTGACGACATGCGCCACATGGTGATACAGGTCCATCAGTATCCGCAACAACAGCAAGCGATGCAAATTTTGTAACACCCTCAGAAACCGCTTTAAAAATAGCCGTTCGCTCCGCACAGTTCGTCAACCCATAAGATGCATTTTCAATGTTGCATCCGTGATAAATGGAACCATCTTTAGTTAGCAATGCGGCACCGACCTTAAAACTTGAATATGGTACGTACGCATTTTCGCGTGCGATTTTAGATTCTTCCATAACTTGCGATTTTTCCATTGTTCAAACACCTCAATTAATAATTTCCATCCACTTAGGTAAAAAGATGAGTATTCCGATTATAGCACTTGCACAGGCAAATACAAGAACTGCAGCTGCGCTCATATCTTTCGCTTGCTTGGCTAGTACGTGGAACTTTGGAGATGCTAAATCAACAAGTCGTTCAACTGTGGAATTGAGTAACTCTAAACTTAACATTCCTGATATACAAATAATAATTAGTATCCAATCCATTTTAGATAAGTTACTTACCATCCCAACTACAATTACCAGAATAGCCGCGAATAAATGGAAGCGAAAATTACGTTCACTCTTACTAACATGAATAAGTCCCTCGCATGCAAATTTAAATGCGGTTGTAAATTTATTGTTCTTCATCCTGTTCACGTCTCAATCCAAACGATTGTAGAATGGTTTCTTGTTTTTTAGTCATTTCTTTTTCATCTTCACTTGTCATATGATCGTAACCCAGTAAATGTAAGAACCCATGAATTGCTAAAAATCCTAGTTCTCTTTCATCACTATGACCATAATCAACTGCTTGCTCTTTTGCTCGTTCAACTGAAATAACGATGTCTCCTAGTATTCGTGGAGCCCCTTCAACTTCAATTTCCATTTCGCCTTCTCCTAGCTCTTCCATTGCAAATGAAATGACATCAGTCGGGACATTTTTCCCTCTATACTCATGATTTATTTGTTGAATCTCTTCATTATTCATAAATATCAGGGACAATTCGCTTCCCGCTTCAATTCCTTCTGCCTGTGCAGCATGGTGTAACATACGTTCAATTAAGTGAAGTTCTTTCTTTGATAATGACTCAGTTTGGTCAATTAAATCTAGGGCTAAGTGCATATTCTGTCTCCTTTACTGTGGATATTCGATTCGAGAATGAAATATTCCATTTAACGTTTCGCATAAAACACGTTCGATTGTTTTAAGCTCTTTTAACGTTAAATCACATTCATCAAATTGACCATCGTGTAATTTATCCTTAATTATGGATTGGACAATCTCTTGTATTTTTTCTGCTGTAGGATGTTTCATTGAACGAACTGCTGCTTCTACGCTATCAGCAATGGAAATGACCGCAGTTTCTTTCTTTTGTGGCTTGGGACCTGCATACCGATAGTCTTCTTCTTTTACTAGTTTTCCATCCTCTTTTGCCTTGTAATAAAAATATTTAAGCAAACTGGTCCCATGGTGTTGTTCTGCAATATTAATAATTTCTTTTGGCATTTTATGCTTTTGTAAGATTTTCGCCCCATCACTTCCATGAGATAAAATGATATCTCGACTTGTTTCAGGAGGAAGAGAATCATGTGGATTTGTATGACTCATTTGATTTTCAATAAAGAAACCTGGACGTTTTGTTTTTCCGATATCGTGATAATAACAACCAACACGCGCTAATAAACCATCTGCCCCTATGGATTCACAGGCAGCATCAGCTAAATTCGCGACCATTACACTGTGATGATAGGTTCCGGGTGTTTCTGTTAAAATTTTCTTTAATAAGGGATGATTCGGATTTGATAGTTCGATTAATTTCATGGCAGAAAGCATGCCAAAAGCTGTTTCAAAAAATGGCAATAACCCGATTGTTAACGCACCCGATAGAATTCCAGATGTTATTGCAGCGATGCCATAAAATAAGAGTTCACTCACTCCATAATTTGATTGTGTCATGAGTAAATAAAAGGCCATGAATACCATATTCACGACGGAAACGGTAATACTGGATTGCAATAAATGAGCCCGCTTTTCTGCCCCTTGAATGACATATAAGCCAGCTAATCCCCCAAATAATAGGTATAAAGCAATTTCCATTTGTAAGACTACAGAATATCCTTCTTGAAAAATGATCCCTGCAATGGCTGCAGTTAAGACAGTAATTAACACTGCAAATCGTTCATTAATGAGTGAACGGATTAACATTGGTGCTAATGCAGTTGGAAATAAAAATGCAATCGTTACATCAAAGTTTGGCGACACAATACCAATTAATTTCATACCAATCACTGTAAGTATAAAAATGAGCATAACAACAATTAATGCTCTCTGTCGCTCGTCTTTATTTGCTTGCCACTTCCTCATTTGCATATGAACAAGCCACATACATAGCGATATAAATAGGATCAATCCACCTATGGGTTTTAATGAAGATTGATCTGTTAACATACCAATGAGTTCCAATTGCCGATAAACTTCACGGTCGATAATTTGACCTTCTTGAACAATTACTTGGCCTTGAAGAATTCGTTTTGGCTCAATACTGGACTTTGCTTGATTAATTCGAGCTTGTGTCAGTTCTTCATTCAACGTTTCATTCTCTGTAATGCTATAACGTCCGATCAGGATTGCCGTGGACAACACCTTTTCTGGTATCGTTAGATTACTTCTAATTCGTTTTTCAATATCATTCTTAGCACTCATCACTTGCTCAGTTCGAATCGGTTTATTCATGATCTCGCGAATTAAGATTGTTAGAGAGTTGCGTACATTCGTTAGTGTATTATTGTCTAACATTAACAATGCATGTAAGGCTTCATCTGAAAATCGAATACCTTCTCCTTCAGTTTCAAGAACGCGTAAATTAGCCTTTAGGGCATCCACTTGCTCTTCGATAGCTATTTCTTCTTCTTCCGAATTAGCCTTTACTTCTAAGATATAATCAAATACAGAAGTAACGATTGCGGCGCGATTCCCTCCAATTTCTTCAGAGAATTGATACACACTTGCTACTTCAGAGGCTGCTCTTTCACGTTCTTCCTCCGTCTTCACAGGATCTTCTATAGTTTTAACTGAGCGAATCGTATCATTTGATAGTTGGAAAACCTTAATATCGTATTTTTCGGGTCGTACACCATTCAACAAAATCAAGAAAAGGAATACACCTGTTATGATAATGGTGAAAAAGGTAAACGTGCGGTAGCCTACTATAGACTGTAACTCTTTAATCCAACTATACACAGCCTCACCCCATCTTCTTTCTATTATCATATCAAGAATTTTCTATCATTACATCGAATTATGTAAAAGAATTTAAAAAAACAGCAGCCTTATTCAGACTGCTGTTCCTCATATGCTTGAATAATTTTCGCAACAAGCGGGTGACGTACAACGTCTCCTTGCTCAAGTAATTGAAAATGAATGCCATTAACATTATCTAAAATTCGTTCTGCAACTTTTAACCCCGACTCTGCTCCACGAGGTAAATCAATTTGTGTCTTATCTCCAGTAATCACCATTTTAGAGCCAAAACCTAATCGAGTTAAAAACATTTTCATTTGTGCTTTAGTTGTATTTTGAGCTTCATCTAATATGACAAATGCATCATCTAACGTGCGCCCACGCATATAAGCAAGGGGTGCAATTTCAATCGTTCCTCTTTCAAGAAATCTAGTTGTTTGTTCGGTCCCTAAAACATCATGAAGCGCGTCATATAAAGGACGAAGATATGGATCCACTTTCTCTTTTAAGTCGCCTGGCAAGAAGCCTAAGCTTTCTCCCGCTTCAACTGCCGGTCGAGTTAGAATGATTCGTTTCACATGACCATTTTTTAATGCTTGAGTTGCAAGAACAACTGCCAAATATGTTTTTCCTGTTCCCGCTGGCCCAATACAAAAAACCAAATCTTTATGTCGAATAGCTTGAATGTATTCGCGTTGGCCAATTGTTTTGGCGCGAATGGCTTTCCCTTTGACATTCCTAGCAATTTCTTCATCATACAGTTCCGCAAAGTACTCCAAAGTTCCAACCATACTCATTTCAATCGCTGTGCTAACATCGCGCTGATTAATATTGATTCCTTTACGAATTACTTTTAAAAGTTGTTCAATTAATTGTTTAGCTATTGTAGTCTTTTCACTATCCCCAACTAAACGAATTGATTCACCTCTAGTAATAACTTGAACACCAAGTTCTTGCTCAATTAATTTCATATTACCATCAGATATTCCTAGCAGTAAGATGGCTTCATTTGGGTCTTGAACATGTAATTCTGTTAATTGATCTTCCTGCATTTTCAGTCTCCTTGATGAATAGGTCTTTTTCCTGCAATATTATCATTCATGTAATATAAAACTTTCCCTTTAACTGTATCATTTGTCCAGGTCATGTGTAAAATCTTTTCATCTTTAATTTTCCCATAGGGCGAAAGGTTCGAAGTAGTTCTCATTCTAAGCATTGGTAAAAAAGCATCTTTCATCCATTGTTCATTTACAGATAGAATCTCTTTTTCTACGACGGTGTGACGTTCAATTCGAAATATACTTTTGATGACTTCAACAAACTGAGTAGCATTTCTATCTTTTTGAAATTTTTCCCACGGTTGAGATATCGGCAAGATTTTGACTTCTTTAGATAAAAATTTGTCATAAACTATTTTCACGGGGATTTCAAAAGATGTCTCTACCCAATAATCAGCAAATACTTTCCCTTCTGCACCAACAATTATATCTTTTTTTCCTTGTTTCAATATTCCAGTTACGAGTATGTCTCCCTTGTTTACCGTCTGATGAAGTGGTACTAGTCGTTCTCCAAACCTAAGGTCATAATGCGTGATTACTCCCTTACGCAATGCCACTAAATTAGAAGCTCTCTGTTCATTTATTTCATCTCGGATAACAATAGGAGCCGGTACAGATGTAATATGCATTTTGGTGCCTGCTCGCTTTATATGTACCCAAGACAAATCATGATTATTCGCTAGTAACACTTGTCTAATTTCTCCATCAGGAACCAGAGATTTAATTAACTTTCTTTCCACTACTCTTAGGTTGGTCAATTCCTGTTCAAGTTTCACTTGTCGTTCCTTTGAAACGTCTTCTATTGAGATTTGCCAAATAAATAAGGAGCATATAAATGGAATGATCATAAAGCACATTAAACCAATAAGCATAGACCAGTGAAAATAAAGAATGTGTTTTGCATCAGGTCGTTTAAAATCTATCACGATTTTATATTTTTTTCTAATTCGACGAACAATCGATAAATCTTTTTCGTAAATTGTGAATTCTGTACCTTTTTCATTAGCGTGTAGTTTCATTATGTAAACTTTATGTTGTTTTAAAGCTTGAATAAATTGAAACGTGTTACCATTTTTTTTAACCTGACAAGTAATTTTTCGAACGTTTTGAATTGCCATTGTTATACCATATCCATTTTTCGAAGTTCCAATCGGGTTAAACCTTCGATATTAATAGTCACTTCTTCTACATTCATGGACGTAACAAGTGCCTCTAAAGACTCAATGATGATAGTGAATCCTTGACCGGTTAGCTGACACATGTGCGGACTTAAGTGGGTTAATTCAAAAGGTCCATTAATTCGAATGTATTGAAAGTCATCAATATGGATAAATGGGGTCAATTGCAAATGATTGTTTAACAAATAAAGACCTCCTTTCCATCAGCATATGCGGATGGAAAGGAGGTCATGAGTTAACGTTTAGATTTTGGCGGTGCCATTATTTCTGAAAAGATAATCGCTTGAATCAATTCATTTTCTGTAGATGGTACCAAAGAAGCGGATGTAGTTGATTTTTCTTCAACTTTTTCCGTTGTTTGATGTGTTTTTAATCTTCCAGGTCGTCTCGAAGGTTTAGGTTCACCTCTTGAAATTTCTTTAGAAGATACGTGTTTTTCTTGAACCTTTTCTGCAGGAACCTCATGCTCAATATTTGACTGATCGCCAGTATACTGTCTTTGCATATCATTATAAATTTCTTTTGCATAATCTTCAATTTTTTTCCTTGATTGTTGATTTTGCTGGTTTGGCATGAAAGGTTTAGTTGTCTCACCACTGCGATTAGGCTGTTTCCGTTTTGAAATAGCACTAAAGATAAACCCAATAATCGCTAAAATGATAACTTCCATTATTCAATCCCTCCTTCAAGGGTTGCCTGATCAGTATTAATCATCAGTTAAATCAGATTTCGATTTATCTCCACCAATTTTACTAATCGAATCACGCATACTTGTATCTGCTTGTACGTTTTTATAGTTCATATAATCCATAACGCCGATGTTGCCTCCGCGTAATGCTTCAGCCATGGCAAGTGGAATTTCAGCTTCTGCCCCAACCACTTTAGCACGCATCTCTTGAACTTTTGCAATCATTTCTTGTTCTGTAGCAACCGCCATTGCACGACGTTCTTCCGCTTTTGCTTGAGCGATTTTTTTGTCTGCTTCAGCTTGTTCAGTTTGAAGTTCAGCTCCAATATTTTTACCGATATCTACGTCAGCGATATCGATGGATAAGATTTCAAAAGCAGTACCAGAGTCTAGGCCTTTTGATAAAACAGTTTGAGAAATCATATCTGGATTTTCAAGAACTTTTTTATGGTTAACACTAGAACCGATAGTTGAGACAATTCCTTCCCCAACACGAGCAACTATTGTTTCTTCTCCTGCTCCACCAACTAAACGGTCGATGTTCGCACGAACAGTAATCCTTGCTTTCGCCTTCACTTCAATTCCATCCATCGCAACCCCTGCAATAAATGGCGTTTCAATAACTTTAGGATTCACCGACATTTGGACCGCTTCTAGTACATCACGACCAGCTAAATCAATGGCAGCTGCACGTTCAAATGGTAAATCAATATTCGCTCGATGTGCGGCAATTAAAGCGTTCACAACACGGTCTACATTTCCTCCAGCTAAATAATGACTTTCCAGTTGGTTAATGGCAACGGATAGGCCAGCTTTATGAGCTTTAATTAATGGGTTAACAATACGTGACGGAATAACTCGGCGTAACCTCATCCCTACTAATGTTAAAATGCTAATTTTGACACCTGCAGCCAATGCAGAAATCCACAAAGCGATTGGTACAAATGTCATAAAGATGGATAGAATAATAAATGCTGCAATAATCGCGATAATAATCCCGATTGTACTTCCTGTAATTCCTTCAATCATGTTTTTTCTTCCCCTTCCACAACTTCTCGAACAACTGTTCGAGAGCCTTCTACTTTAATTATTTTTACTGCTTTGCCCTTATCGACATAACCACCTTCAGTGACTGCATCAATTCGTTCACCCTCTACCATAATCGTACCCGAAGGTCGAAGAGGTGTCATGCTTTTAGCAATTTTGTTGATTAATTCGACACGGTTGACATTCGAAACATAGCCACTTTTCGTGTCCGTCGAATCTTTTAAAATCATCTTGTTAAAGAGTCTTATGTTCTTCCCAAAGAACTTCATTATGATCACCATTCCTACAATTCCGACGATTAATGCAATCAATAAGGCAATTCCCATATGGACTACATTACCACCTGCAAATAGTATACTACTAATTATTAATGCTAAACCTATAATCCCTGCAATCGCCCCTGGAAGGAAAAATTCAGCAATTACAAATCCAAGCCCAATTAAAAAGAGAAGAATTGTTTCGTACCCAGCTAATCCTGCAACCAAATGCCCAAAAAAGAATAAGCCTATTGCCGTTAATCCCATTGTGCCAGCCACGCCAAAACCAGGTGAATACAATTCAACAATTAATCCTAAACTTGCAATAGATAATAAGATTGGGACAATAATTGGATTGGTTATAAAGCGCGCAATTTTTTCAGCAAAAGTTTCATTAATTGAAGTAACTTTAGCATTCGTCAAATTTAAGGTACTGATTAATTCATCGAATGAGGCAACAGTTCCTTCAGAATAACCAACTTCTAAAGCTTCATTGGCTGTCAAAGTAAGAAGCTTCCCACTTTGTGCACGGTACTTTGGCATATCAATGGATTCATCTGCCATCGCGAGAGCAATTTGTGGATCTCGATTTGAAGACTCTGCTGCTGTTTTCATTGAGGATAACCAGGCACTAGTTGCTTTATCATCTGCTGCATTTCCTGCCCCATCAATTACGGCGGCTGCACCAATACGACCACTAGGAACCATATAAATTTCATCTGCATGCAACGCTAAGAAAGCTCCTGCTGATAAGGCATCATTGTTAATAAATGCGATTGTCTTAAACGTAGCTTTATCCAGTAGAACTGCAATCTTGCCAGCAGAATCAACAAATCCACCTGGCGTATCAATGTCCAATACAACCACCTCAGCATTTGCTTCTTCAGCTTCATCAAACGCTCGTTGTAAAAAGGCAGCTAACCCTTTTTCAACTTCATTGTGAATTGGTATCCGGTATATCTCAGAAGCGCTGACGTGAGAACTAGGAAAAATGAGCATCATAAACAAATAGAGCATAACATAGACACTTATTACCCCTGTCCACTTCATATTGATCCTCCTTCTCTATGTAAATAAATGCCTCCCTCTAGTATATACGGTTAAAGGAGTGAAAAGTTTCAAATTTAAAAATAAAATAAGCCGAGAAATCAATTGATTTCTCGGCTTACATATAGGCATCTTTAGTCATCAAGTAGTACGTGTTAAGAACGTAGGGATTTTGGGAATTTGATCACTTACGTTTACGCGCAACTTCTGATTTCTTTTCACGCTTGGTTAATCTTGAAAATCACGAATTAACACCTAAAGCAAAATTAGAATTTACGCTTACGCGCAGCTTCTGATTTCTTTTTACGCTTTACACTCGGCTTTTCATAAAACTCGCGTTTTCTAACCTCTTGTATTGTTCCACTTTTAGAAACAGTACGTTTGAAGCGGCGAAGAGCATCTTCAAGCGATTCGTTTTTGCGAACGACAGTTTTTGACATCTCTCTTTCCCTCCCTCCGAACACACGTCAATACACGACCTAGTGTCATGTACTATGAAATTATATCGTATCCTATCATCTAGGTCAATACGTTCTCAATAATTAATAGTCTGAAGTAGATGTTAACCCTTGCATGATTTGAACACCCGAGCTTGCACCAATACGCGTAGCTCCAGCTTCAATCATTTTTTGAACATCTTCTAAACTCCGTACGCCCCCAGATGCTTTCACACCTAGGTCTGGTCCAACAACTTCACGCATTAAAGCAACATCTTCAAATGTTGCACCACCTGTTGAGAATCCAGTAGATGTTTTCACAAAATCTGCTCCAGCATCTTTAGAAAGTTGACTAGCTACTTTAATTTCTTCTTTCGTTAATAAACAAGTTTCTAAAATAACTTTCACAATTGCTTTCCCTTTAGCAGCATTTACTACTGCTTCAACATCACGTTTTACTAATTCAAGATCTAATGATTTTAAAGCACCAACATTAAGTACCATATCAATTTCACCAGCACCATTATCAATCGCATCTGTCGTTTCAAATGCTTTCGTCTCAGGTGTTGAGGCACCTAGTGGGAATCCAATTACTGTACATACTTTTACAGGAGTTCCTGTTAATAGTTCTGCAGATGTTTTTACCCATGTTGGATTCACACAAACAGATGCAAACGTGTATTCTTTCGCTTCTGCGCAAAGTTTTACAACTTGCTCTTTTGTAGCTTCAGGTTTTAATAATGTATGATCGATCATTGACGCAATATTCGTAGTCATTTGGTTTCACCCTTTCGGAAGTTGTCCGTACCTCTTCATTTTACCATGATGCTCATATCTTTTCATTAAAAAATATCTTACTAATCAATACCTGTTTACACGCAAATTAAGAAGGGTTCTACTATTGTTCCTTAAGTGCAATCAAATTCTTCATTAGGTTACCCTAAACGAGTCGGTCTTTATTCGAATTCATAAGACATTGCAGAAAGTACATAGAGGGGTGCAGTTTCAGCTCTTAAAATACGCGGTCCCAACGATACGGATTGAAAACCGTGTTGAGAAAGTGACTGTATTTCATCTCTCGACAAACCACCCTCTGGTCCAAAAACGACACAAATGGACTGACTATCCTGTATTTTTGATAAAATGTCGACAAATCGCGTACGTTTTTCTTGCTTCGCATCTTCTTCATCTGCGACAAGTAAGACATCATACTTATTGATTAACTCAAGTAGTTGTTTAAATGAAACTAAATCATGAATTGCAGGAATCACACTACGGTGAGACTGTTCAGCTGCTTCCTTCGCAATTTTTTGTAAACGATCTTGTTTCTTTTTGCCTTTCTGCGCATCCCATTTCACGATGGAACGTTCCGCTTCGAAGACAATCAATTCATGCATCCCAAGTTCAGTTGCTTTTTGAGTAATTAAATCCAATTTCTCACCTTTAGGTAAGCCACAACAAATGGTCACTCTTTTTGGGAGCTCATTTGAACGCATTGGCTCAGAAGATTTTTTCACTCGAACATCTTGACCTTCAAAGCTCTCAATCATTGATTCGAATGCTTGCCCTTCAGAGACAACAATGACCGATTGCCCTTCTTGCATCCGCATGACTTTTTGAATGTGTTTAGCATCATCACCAGATATCACTAAACGGTCTTCTATAAATGGTTGTGGAGTAAAGTATCTTTGCATTTGAAATTTATCCTTTAACCGGTTTTGTAGATAGTATGGTAACCCAATCTTCCATCATCATCACTTCTGAAATGACGAATCCAGCTGCTTCTAGCGATTGTTTGACATCATCTTTTTTCGCTCCAATAATTCCAGAAGTAATATACGTTCCACCTTCTTTAACTACTTGGAAAGCATCACTAGTAAATGACATGATAATTTCAGCTAAAATGTTGGCAACCACTACATCAGACTCTTCTTTTACAGTATCCAACAAATTACCGTGTACAACATCTGTGGTTTGTTGAACTTTGTTTAACTTAACATTTATTTGTGCAGATCGAACAGCTACTTCATCTAAATCCAATGCGTGCACATGCTTTGCCCCAAGCAAAGCTGCCCCAATGGCTAATACACCGGATCCAGTACCGATATCGGTCACATAGTCCCCAGGTTGAACGGTTTTTTCAAGTGCTTGTAAGCACATCACGGTCGTCGGATGCGTGCCAGTTCCAAATGCCATACCTGGGTCGAGTTCAATAATGAGTTCATCTGTCGATACAGGTTCATACGTCTCCCATGTAGGAACAATTGTAAAGCGCTCTGAAATCTTCACTGGGTGATAATATTTTTTCCAAGCCGTTGCCCATTCTTCCTCGTTCACTTCACTTATCGTCACAACATTATGTCCGAGATTGATATCATAATTGATGAGGTTGTTGATCGCGAGCTTCACTTCTTCTACAGTTTCTCCTAAAAAACTCGTTACAGGTAAATAAGCTTTTAGAATAACTCCTTCTTTTGGAAAATCGTTTGGGTTTAAAGCATAGATCTCACCGAACATATCTGCACGTTCACGTGCAAACTCGGCTGAATCCTCGATTACCACCCCACTCGCTCCTGATTCGTGCAGGATATTTGAAACTGCTTCAACCGCTTCATGCGTTGTATGAATGGAAAGCTCTGACCACTTCACCTACTTCAACTCCTTAGTCACCTTTTATTGTGCGTTTAATTTTATCAAATAATGAGCTACTTTGTTCTTCTGGGATATCGCCACTGATTTCAGCAAAATCGCGCAGAAGTTGTTTTTGTTTTTCTGTTAATTTAGCAGGTGTCATTACTTTGACGACTACATGTTGATCACCCAAACCGTAACCATGAACATTTTTTACACCTTTTCCTTTTAAACGGAAAGTCGTACCTGACTGAGTACCAGCTGGAATTTTTAATTTTACTTTCCCATGAACCGTAGGAACTTCAATTTCATCCCCTAAAGAAGCTTGTGGGAAGGTTAATTTTAATTCGAAATAAATGTCATCTCCGTCACGTTCAAATCGTTCATGCGGTTTCACTCGGAATACAACATATAAATCACCGGCTGGACCACCATTTTTACCTGGCTCACCCTGACCTGTTACGCGCAATTGTTGACCATCGTCAACACCAGCAGGAATTGACACTTTGATTTTTTTGCGTTTCGTTACGGCTCCTTGTCCGTGACAAGTCGCACATTTTTCTTTAATTAATTTTCCAGACCCTTGACAGTGATGACATGCACGTCGATTCACCATACGGCCAAACGGCGTATCTTGAGCCACATTAAGTTGTCCTGTTCCTTGACAGTGGTGACACGTTTCAGGAGTGGTTCCGGGCTTCGCCCCATTCCCTTTACATGTATCACAAGTCTCATCTTTTGGAATTTCAATTTCAGTCTCTTTTCCAAAGATTGCGTCTTCGAAATCAAGTGTCATTGAATATTGAAGGTCCTCCCCTTTACGTGGTGCATTAGGATCTCGACGACGTGATCCCCCGCCACCAAAGAACGAACTGAAAATGTCATCAAAACCAAACCCATCTGCGCCTCCTCCAAAACCACCAAACCCTTGATTTGGACCAGCATGACCATATTGGTCATATTGGGCTTTCTTTTGTTCATCGCTTAGTATTTCATAGGCCTCAGTAATTTCTTTAAACTTCTCAACAGCATCCGATTCTTTATTAATATCTGGATGGAACTGCTTTGATAATTTCCGATAAGCCTTTTTAATTTCTTCTTTCGTAGCACTTTTTGTTAAACCTAAAACTTCATAGTAATCTCGTTTATTCATTCGTCACACTCCCGATTAAACTTTCACATAAATTATATTGTAACACGCGGTTAACACCCATGACAAAGACATTGAAAAAGCCAAAGCTGGAAATCCAGACTTTGACTTTTTGCAAGTAAAGCAAAGCTATTTCCCTTTGCTCATATAAGGAGTGATAGGCTAAGAGCGACAGCTCGAAATTCCAATTCAAATGCTCATGTTAAAACAAGTATTGAAAATGGTTTTCACCATGAAAATCGAGCTACATTGTCGCTTTTCGCTTTTCTTCCTTACTTGTCTTTGTTGTCTTTGTTGTCGTCATTCACTTCTTCAAACTCTGCGTCTACGACACCATCATCTGATTTAGAACCTTCATTGCCTTCTGCCGCTTGTGCATCAGCTGCTGCTTGTTCATACATTTTCATTGTTAATGCTTGAACGATTTCATTTAGTGCGTCTTTTTTCGTACGAATATCTTCTAAATTGCCAGCCTCAAGTGCAGTTTTTAACTCTTCTTTTGCATCTTCAGCTTGTTTCTTTTCTTCTTCAGAAACTTTATCTTCAAGATCTTTTAATGTTTTTTCTGTCATAAATACCATTTGATCCGCTTCATTTTTCAATTCAGCTTCTTCTTTACGCGCTTTATCTGCGTCTGCATTTGCTTCCGCTTCTTTTACCATGCGATCAATCTCTTCATCCGTTAATGTCGTGTTAGATTCAATCGTGATGTTTTGTTCTTTTTGAGTGCCTAAATCTTTCGCTTTAACCGTTACAATCCCGTTTTTATCAATATCAAATGTTACTTCGATTTGTGGTGTACCACGTGGTGCTGGTGGGATGTCGGCTAATTGGAAACGGCCCAATGTTTTATTATCCGTTGCCATAGGACGTTCACCTTGAAGAACGTGAATATCTACTGCTGGTTGGTTATCTGCAGCTGTTGAGAATGTTTGAGATTTAGACGTTGGAATCGTTGTATTACGCTCAATTAATTTTGTAAACACGCTCCCCATTGTTTCAATACCAAGTGATAAAGGAGTTACGTCAAGAAGTACTACATCTTTCACGTCCCCAGTTAAAACGCCACCTTGTACAGCTGCACCCATCGCGACAACTTCATCTGGATTAACGCCACGGTGTGGATCTTTTCCAGTTTCTTTCTTAATCGCTTCTTGCACAGCTGGAATACGAGTAGATCCACCAACTAAAATAACTTTATCAATTTGTGAAGGTGAAAGATCGGCATCTTTTAATGCTTGTCGAGTTGGGACCATCGTACGCTCAACTAGAGAAGCTGTTAATTCATCAAATTTAGTACGGCTTAAAGTCACTTCTAAATGCAAAGGACCCGCTTCACCAGCAGTAATGAAAGGTAAAGATACTTGAGTCGAAGTTACACCTGAAAGGTCTTTTTTCGCTTTTTCAGCTGCATCTTTTAGACGTTGCATTGCCATCTTATCTTTTGACAAATCAACACCATTATCTTTTTTGAATTCAGCAACTAGATAATCCATTACTAATTGGTCAAAATCATCTCCACCAAGACGGTTATCACCAGCAGTTGAACGTACTTCAAATACGCCATCGCCTAATTCAAGAATCGATACGTCAAATGTACCACCACCAAGGTCATAGACTAAGATGGTTTGGTCTTCATCTTTTTTATCCAAACCATATGCTAGTGCTGCAGCTGTTGGTTCATTAATAATACGTTCAACTTCAAGACCTGCGATGCGACCTGCATCTTTAGTTGCTTGACGT
>JBFGKX010000028.1:0-16429 GCA_041576455.1 Paenisporosarcina sp.
CGATACCGACAGGTGTCGGCGTTAAAAAACGTTTTGCTTCCCGCACCGAAATGCGTTCCGCTTTATTAGTTGACGTTTTGCTGTTCAGTTTTCAAGGTTCATTTCGTTGGTCACTCTCGCGACAGCAACTTTTATAGTATAACAAATCTAGTTTGTCATGTCAACAAAAAGTTTTGCTTGTTTTTTGTTTCGTCGCTCTCAAATCGGCAACTTAATAAATATATCAGTAATACTTATATAAGTCAACACTATATCTGAAAAAGTTATACAAACATAGAAATCATAATAACACTAGCAATACCAGGTACTCCTAAGAATGCAATTAGCAACCCTGAAATGATGTTGATAGGAATAAAGTAACCTAACTGGCTCGCAATCAAATGCATTGCAAATAGAATTACAAAAGCAAAGGCGATTCTAAACCACCAAATCGAAAACGCCTCGATTACTCGTCCTTTCGATTCTTTATTTAACAATAAAAAAAGAAGTAATGTTATACCAAGTACATAAAAAGCCAGTTTCATATAGCTTTTCCCACCTCTCAAATAAGTTATCAACTTACTATATGAAGGAACTGGTACAACATATACTTCATTTTAAAAGGATTTTTCGTATTCTAGCTTCTTTATATAGAAAGAAATGTTTACTTTCAGCGATTTTCCGTTGAACGATGATTGATAAATCGTAATCCTCGACTAACCCCTCAATGGTTTGTGCTTGTTGCCATTCTTCTTTCGTTTCTTTCATTAAATCAATGAATTTAGCATCAAATTCTTTTTTAAGCTTCGCTCTTTTAAAGAACATACAATTGTGAGGCCTCCTCTTTATAGGTCGCGTCGGCCTTCTAACGCTTTAGATAATGTTATTTCATCTGCATATTCTAAATCTCCACCTACAGGTAGTCCATGAGCAATTCTTGTTGTTCGAATTCCGGACGGTTTAACAAGCCGCGATATATACATAGCAGTTGCCTCGCCTTCAATTGTAGGGTTTGTTGCTAATATCAATTCTTGCACTTGTTCGTCTTGCAATCTTTTTAATAGAGGGGGAACGTTAATATCTTCAGGCCCTATACCATCCATTGGTGAAATCGCGCCATGCAGCACATGATATAGACCTTTATAATCTCTCATTTTCTCCAAGGCAATGACGTCTTTCGGATCTTGAACAACACAAATAATTGTTTGATCCCGCTGTTTATCTTGGCAAATATGACATGGGTCCACATCGGTAATGTGACCACATATTGAGCAATAACTCAAGTTCCGTTTAGCGTCTACTAATGCTTTCGCAAAGTCGAGCACTGTGTCTTCTTTCATACTAAGTACGAAAAATGCCAGTCGAGCCGCGGTTTTCGGCCCGATGCCTGGCAATTTCATAAAACTATCAATTAGTTTTGATATTGGTTCAGGATAATGCATCTGATTTCCTCCTAGAACATGCCAGGGAGGTTCAATCCTTTCGTGAATTGTCCCATCGTGGAGTTCGTTGTTTCTTCTGCTTTTTTCATAGCTTCATTTGTCGCAATGACAATTAAGTCTTGTAACATTTCGATATCTTCAGGGTCTACAACTGTTTCATCAAGAGCAACATTCACTACTTCTTTATGACCTGTTACAGTTACTTTAACCATGCCACCACCAGCTACACCTTCGAAGTGTTGAGTTCCAAGTTCTTCTTGAGCCTCAGCCATTTTCTTTTGCATTTTTTGCATTTGTTTCATCATCCCTTGCATATTACCCATTCCACGCATATTCTTTTTCCTCCTTAGTCATCATGTACTTCTACAAAATCTTTTCCAAACAATCTTTCAGCTTCTACTACTAAAGGGTCTTCAGTACCCATCTTCTCTTCTTGCATATAACTTAACATTTCATCTGCTGCTTGTTCGGTTTCATTTACTTCAGATGCAGAATTTGACACTTCCTCTGTATCCGAATCGGCCGACTTCATTCCTTTGTGACGAATAAACTCTTCACGAATTTTGCCCCATGCTTCTTCTGGAACAAATAGAATCTCATAAGACTTATTTGTTAAATTCAATAACAATTGAGAAAATGCGCTTGAAAACGTTTGATTATCTGCTGCCATTTGGCAATGAATATCATATTTGAATTTTAACACAAATGCACTACCGGATGCCGCAACTGGCTCTGCTTCGTTTAAAAGAGCGGCATGCGATTTTTGCAATTGATTCATAATTGATGGCCAATGCGATTTAATTAATTGAATATCTTGTTTTGTTGCTGTTTTTAAAACTTCTTGTATACGTCCAGAAGGAGCTTTGAAACCGGTTTGCGTTCTAAGTCTTTGTCGTTTTTGAGAATCATTCGCTTGTGGAGTTTGCGCTTCATTTGAAGAGATTCCTTGCTTAATTTGCTGTTCAAGAGCAATCACTGTTCTTTCGAGCTGTGCAATTTTTTCTTCAAATGGACTTAAATCGATTGATTGTTGCGAATGATTGTCTTTCACTTGAGACATTTTTAAAAGCGCTGTTTCCAAATAAACTTTCGCATGATTGGAAAATCGCATTTCTTGTTGAGTTACTGATAAGATTTCAATGTATCGGTATAATCTATCTACTGGAAATTGATGGGCAAGTTGTTTAAACTTCTCCTCACTTGATGCAAGTTCTAACAAGTCCTCCAGAGAAGGTGCTGTATTCATTAATAGCAAGTCCCGGAAGAAGGTAATTAAATCCTCAGTTAAGCGAACAGCATCTTTGCCTTCTTTCATTAACTCTTCTAATAAAGTTAATACTTTCCCCACATCTTTTGTTAATAATGATTCTGCTAATTGATAGAAAATATCTTGACCAATTGAACCTGTGACAAGTAGCGCGTCTTCAACCGTCATCTCTTCACCGCTAAATGATACTACTTGATCTAACATACTCAAAGCATCTCGCATCCCACCTGAAGCTGCTTGTGCAATCACTTTTAAAGCTTGATCATTTGATGGGATTCCTGAATCTGCTAGTACCACCTTCATACGTTCCACTATATCCGTAGCCGTAATTCGCTTGAAGTCAAAACGCTGACATCTTGAAATAATCGTCAGTGGCAACTTATGAGGTTCTGTTGTCGCTAAAATAAACACGACATGAGCTGGAGGTTCTTCTAATGTCTTTAATAACGCATTAAATGCACTGTTTGATAACATATGTACTTCATCGATAATGTACACTTTAAATCGAGCATTTGCAGGAGCAAACCGAACCTTTTCGATAATCTCTCGAATTTCTTCAACTCGCGAATTAGACGCCGCATCAAACTCAATTACATCTGTATTCGATCCATTTGTAATGCTAATACACGTATCGCATTCATTACACGGTTCTGAAACAGGAGCACGTTCACAATTCAAGGCTTTTGCAAAGATTTTGGCTGCACTAGTTTTCCCAGTCCCTCGTGGTCCATTAAATAGATAGGCATGGGTAGTTTTATGATAAAGGAGAGCATTTTGAAGGGTTTGTTTCACATGTGTTTGACCTGACATTTCCGCAAAAGATTGCGGTCGATAAACACGATAAAAAGCTTGATACGCCAACTGATTTCTCCCCCTATACGTTAATTTTAAATAGTCCTTTTATTATACCACATGGGACTTATGCTAGCTCTTTGAAACAAGAAGATTTCTAAAACAAAAAAGGTGTTCGCTCGCATAAATAGCGAACAAACACCTGAATGGAAGTATGTATACCGTGCACCTTCCTTCGACTAATATACATAAGCGGAACCTTTGTCGTTAGCTCTGCCTAGGCTACCCTGCGGCACATGAGAAAGCCCACTTAATGCTGCTTCCTTCCGGACCTGACATAGTTCATGGGTACTCATTGCGCAGGACCCAGACGTCAACACCACGTGCAAAAGTCAGACCCTACATATAATTAGCCTCAGAGAAGGAGTTCAGTCTCGCTAGAGCGGATTGCGAGTTACAGGACACCGCTACCTCCCCACCTAGCACGGCATTTATTATTATACTAACTTCAATCTCAAAAATCAAATGGAACAATCATACAATTAAAGATTCCTAGTAAAAAACATGTTAATACATCTTACATACCACAATAAAGTGAAGTGCCTCTCGATTTCTAATCGGTAACTTTTCAACGGATGAGATGATTTGTTATCAAACCCATATGGGATTTATCAACCTTTCACCATCTTGTTTTTTAAGGAAAAACCACTCATTATACATAACATTTTAGACTTACTATTAAGAATTATTTTAATTTAGTTTTATTGTTGACTTTATTTTTTATACATGATAAATTATATCTTGTTGACAGGGAGGTATACCCAAGTCCGGCTGAAGGGATCGGTCTTGAAAACCGACAGGGGAGTCAAATCCCGCGGGGGTTCGAATCCCTCTACCTCCTCCATTTTTTCAACAAACACGCGCATATATATGGAGATTGTTATTCGTTACTAACGTAACGAATTTTCTTCTAACATAATTAATCAGAATATTATGAAGGCGACTCAGTTGAGTCGTCTTTTTTTGTATATATAAAATAGAACACCTACTAAGTTGCAAACGTCTATTGTCATTCGCATACCCATTAAACGGATGGAATCGAGTCGTTGGTTAACTTGAATAAGACTCAGGCAATGTCACAAGATAATCATACAGGGTGAGTCCATATTCTTAGATCTACTCGAACACCTACGGTAAGGGAGAACCATATTTTACTATCAAAGTAAATAAAGCCATAGATAAGGATAATTTTACGAGGAATCACATGTTCGAAGAACCTTTTTCTACAATCACAACTTTTTGTTTTATGCATGGCAATCATACTCCTTACACCAATCGCTAGTTTAGTCGCTATCGAAAATAATGAAATAAGTCCTTTCTTATATTTGAGTATATAAAAAGCCTTCAGCTTTTGAGTTTATTCCCTTTAGCTGAAGGCTTTTCTATATTATTTGTGCAAAATAGTAGATTGTTGCATGAATTGACCAATACGTTCTACAACTGCTTCAGCAGCATCCGGATTACTTAACAAATCATAATCATTGATGTTTAGTCGTAAGACAGGGCAAGCATCGAATGAATTAATCCAATTTTCATAGCGTTCATGCATTTCGTACCAATACTCTACAGGTGTAGATTGTTCCATTGGGCGTCCACGCAATTGAATGCGGCTTAAAATATCTTCAATTGAGCCATCTAAATAAATCAATAAATCTGGATTCGGGAAATATGGCGTCATTACCATTGCATCAAACAGACTGGAATACGTCTCGTAGTCAGTAAGGTTCATTGTGCCTTTTTCCATATGCATTTTAGCAAAGATCCCGGTATCTTCATAAATGGAACGGTCTTGTATAAATCCGCCACCATTTTCAAAAATACGTTGTTGTTCTTTAAAGCGTTCTGCTAAAAAGTATATTTGTAAGTGGAAGCTCCACTTTTCAAAGTCATCATAGAAACGATCTAAGTATGGATTTGCATCTACTTTTTCAAATGATGTACGGAATTCAAGTGCTTCTGCAAGTGCTTTGGTCATTGTTGATTTGCCAACACCCACTGTACCCGCTATAGTAATGACGGCATTTTGTGGAATGCCATATTTTTCACGTAAGTTCATGCATGAAGACTCCTTTTTTGTAGTGTTTCATCTACTTGATGTAAGATCCATTTCAAATCAGACTCATTTTGAACAAAATCGATTTCATCTCCATTAAATCGAAGTACCGGAATTTCAGGATGTGTTTCTTCAAAATGTTGAATAAATGAGTGATAATCCGCTGAAAGTTGTTTCATATATTCCTCACTAATCATTTTCTCAAAATTACGACCACGTTGAGCAATACGTTTCATTAGTGTGTCTAAGCTTGCGTGTAGATAAACCACCATATTTGGTCGAGGCATATCTTGAGTCAAAATACGATAAATAGACTCATATTTAACATATTCTTCAGCTGGGAGAGTACGTTTTGCAAAGATTAAGTTCTTAAAGATGTGGTAATCTGCTACCACGGGTTCTTGCTTAGCTATATATTTTTTTTGAATATCACTTAACTGTTTGTATCGATTGCAAAGGAAAAACATTTCTGTTTGGAAACTCCACTCTTCGATATCTTCGTAAAATTTATTTAAGAATGGATTTTCATCCACAATTTCTTTTAATAGCTGAAATTGATTTACATCAGCAATGGCCTTTGATAATGACGTCTTTCCAACACCAATTGGGCCTTCAACCGTAATAAATGGAATCGGCATCAGAAATCCTCCTACTTGTTCTCAATCATTCAATGCCCTTTATTCTATCACAGCTAGAAAATGAAAAACAGAGCCTAAAACGACTTTTCCAAAGAGGAAAAGTGTTTTAGCTCTGTCTTTTTTTCACGTGAAACAGTTCATTTAAAAGCAGCCAGTTTTGAGGGAATTGGAAAGCAATGTGCCAGTAACTTATTCCTCTTAGTCCTAATTCTTTAATCAAATTAAATTTTGCTTCAATGGAACGCGCATCTTCAAACCAAACAACATGTTCTTTTCCATTCTTCCAATAATTGAAATAAGGAGCTTGCGCCACTTTATCGTACAAGATAGATGCATTTCGTTCACGCGCCAACTCAATTGCCCGTTTTGGACTAAGTGTTTTTGCTTGTGGATTTCCCGTTTTATAAGGCAATGTCCAATCGTACCCATACAAATTTTGACCCATCATGATTTTATTAGCTGGCATTTCAGTCAAAGCATATGTGAGTACTTTACGAACTGGTCCAATTGGAGAAACAGCCATCGGTGGTCCACCACTATAACCCCATTCATATGTCATAATGACCACAAAATCCACGACTTCAGCAATTTTTTTATAGTCATGGCCCCCGTACCATTTCCCTGCTTGTGTCGCTGATGTTTTGGGGGCAAGAGCAGCGGATAATGTTAATCCCTTTGCAGCTGTTTTAAGACGCTTCAAAAAATTAACATAAGCTTGACGATCTTCTGGTCTTAAATACTCGAAATCCACATGGATATCTTTTGCGTTTTTTGCCTTGGCTTGCGTTAACACATTTTCAATTAACTTATCTTGCACTTCTTGGTTCGCAAAAATTACTTGGCCTAAGGTATCACTAAATGCACCGTCTTCAATATTTGAGATGACTATGGCTGATATAATGTTTTCATCAGTTGCAATTTTTTCTAATCCATTCCAATTTAAAGGCGTTAAGGAACCATCCCGCTTCACATCGTATGAAAATGGCATCATGTAAGTTAATAATGGACCTCTTTTTTTCACTTCGTCCAGTAGACCCTGTGAAATTTTATCCGTGTACCATTCAACATAGGCGTTTGTCTCAATGGTCGGTAAATTCGGATCTTGTTTCCCAGGAATTACAATTGTTTGACCCACAACTAATACGTCTGGATCTTCCAGTTCATTTACCAATGCCAACTTTTTAACAGTAGTTCCATTTGCTTTAGCAATGGCATATAAACTATCTCCACGCTCTACTACATGAATCATGAGAACCCTCCTTAAACACATCTTTTTTATGATATGCGTATGGCAAACAAAAAATGCTACACTATAACGAAGGAGCGATGAATGATGGACGTTTTTGAAAAAAATCAAATGTTTATGCGTGAAGCATTATATGAAGCTGAAAAGGCAGCTACCATTGGAGAAGTACCAATTGGGGCAATTATTGTTTATCAAAATGAAATAATTGCACGTGCACATAATTTACGTGAAACAACACAAATTGCAACAACACACGCTGAATTGCTAGCCATTCAGCAAGCTTGTGAAAAGGTTGGCAGTTGGCGGTTAGAAGATATGACATTATACGTAACCTTAGAACCGTGCCCCATGTGTGCGGGAGCCATTTTACAGTCTCGTATTCCTCGTGTCGTTTATGGGGCACGCGATGCAAAAGCTGGCTGCGTCGATTCTCTTTATCGTTTATTAAGTGACTCACGCTTTAATCATGAATGTGAAGTGACAGAAGGTGTTTTAGCAGAATCTTGTGGCGCTATTCTAACACATTTTTTTCGAAACCTTCGAGAACAAAAAAAGAACCGGAAGCGAACTTAAAATATAAGTTCAATTCCGGTTTTTTTAGGTATCTCTATTTAGATGGCAAGATATTTACTTAGAAATAACTTCTTTTCCACCCATATAAGGACGTAATACTTCAGGAATCAGTACAGTGCCATCTTCTTGCTGATAGTTTTCTAAAATAGCTGCGACAGTACGCCCTAGCGCTAATCCACTACCATTTAACGTATGGACAAATTCCGGTTTCGCATTTGGTTCGCGACGGAATCGAATGTTCGCACGACGCGCTTGGAAATCCTCAAAGTTACTACAAGATGAAATCTCGCGGTAAACACCTTGAGCAGGAATCCACACTTCGATGTCGTATTTTTTCGCTGCCGTAAATCCTAAATCTGCTGTACACATTTTTAATACGCGGTATGGCAATCCAAGTAATTGAAGAACTTTTTCTGCGTGTCCTGTTAATTTCTCTAATTCATTATAAGAGTCATCTGGATTTACAAAACGCACAAGTTCTACTTTATTAAACTGATGTTGGCGAATTAGACCACGTGTATCTCGACCTGCAGAACCTGCTTCTGAACGGAAACATGCACTGTAAGCAGCGAATCCTTGAGGCAATGTGTCTTTATTTAAGATTTCGTCACGATAGAAATTTGTAACTGTTACTTCTGATGTTGGAATTAAGAAAAAGTCTTCTTTTTCAATTAAAAACGCATCTTCTTCAAACTTAGGCAATTGTCCTGTACCTGTTAAGCTTGCACGATTGGCTAAATAAGGAGGTAACATTTCTTCATAGCCATGCTCTTCCGTATGAAGGTCAATCATAAAGTTCATCAATGCACGCTCTAGACGAGCACCTAAACCGCGATAAAACAGGAATCGACTACCTGTTGTTTTTGCTGCACGTTCGAAATCGACGATTGTTAAATCCGTTGCAATGTCCCAGTGTGGTTTCGGTTCAAAATCAAATTGACGAATTTCTCCCCATACTCGCTCTTCCACGTTATCGTCTTCAGAATCACCGATTGGAACACTTTCATGTGGAATATTCGGTAAACGCATCATGATATCATCAAACTTTTCTTCTACTTCACGAAGTTCATCGTCCAACGCTTTAATTTCTTCGCCCACTTTTTGCATACGTAAAATTAAATCGTCAGCGTTTTCTTTATTACGTTTCATAATTGCAATGTTCCCAGACGCTTCATTACGTTCAGCTTTTAAAACTTCTGTTTTGGCAATCAGTTCACGGCGTTTTGAATCAAGCACAGGAAATTGGTCAAAATTCCCCAAATCTTCTCCGCGCTTCTCTAATTTACCTTTTACTTCTTCATAATGATCTCTAACGAATCTTACATCTAACATGTCTTTTCCTCCTTAAATTTCGATGATGGGCAAGCTGTAATCCAAATTAACAAGCATCTAATGAGCTTTCACTCCAACACCCACATATGAAAAACGAATCAACCATTTGTTTTTTAAATGCAAGTGAATAACAGTGATTAAAGAAAGCACTTAAATTTTGACAACAAAAAAAGCCCTCGATCCCCTTGGAAAAGGGACGAGAGCTACCCGCGTTGCCACCCTGATTGATTTATCCATTCGAATAAATCCACTTGTCTCATAACGGCTTTTCAACCGGCTACAACTTACTAACTTTCAGTTGCGCAACTCCAGGACGGATTCACAAGTGTTTTTACCGGCTTGCACCACCCGCCGGCTCTCTTGAAAAAACGAAACTTGTTACTACTTCCCATCAACGTTTCATATGTGAAATTAAACATACTTTACTACATGATGTGAAATTTGGCAAGTTGTCATTCATAATAAATCAATTCACCCCAACTGAAGTAAATGCGGCTTTTACGCTTGCCACTTCAGCACTGTTTGTACCATATAAATCTGTGGCAGCTTGAACAGTTGCTAATCGGTACTGAGCAAATGTTGAATTTGGAGTTAAATATTGTGTAAGGGTACGGTAGAAAACCTTGCCCGTTTTATCATTCCCAATTGCAGCTACCGTTACGCCATAATGAGTGCCACCGTTTGCCAATAAGTAGGCAGCTTTATTACTAATCCCACTGTTCCAATGGACGCCTCCATTATCTTGAGTACCGGTATAGCGATTGGAGTAATGATCTGGATCTCCATACAATGTTGGATCTTCCATTGATCGAAGTGCATCTCCTGCTGTAGCAGGCGTATAAATGTCTTCACCTATCTGCCAATCTGGATTGTTATTAAAGTGGTATTCTACTAAAGTTCCAAAAATATCAGACATCGATTCATTGATTGCACCCGATTCGTTTTGGTAAATTAGATCCGCTGTTGTGTCGGTAACTGCATGCGTCAATTCATGGGCAATCACGTCAAGTGCTCCTGATAACGGGATAAAAGTAGTGCCATCTCCATCCCCATAAACCATTTGAGAACCGCTCCAAAACGCATTATTATAATTACGACCATAGTGTACAGTTGATTTTATTTGAGCGCCATTATTGTCATAGCTGTTACGTGTATGAACATTTTTATAGTAATCAAATGTTTGGGCAGCATACGCGTGTGCATCAACTGCCGCACCATCATATGTAGCATTAAACACATTGTCTGCATCTAACCAAAGTGTACCAGGTGTTTGTGTACGGTTTTTTCCATCATACGTATAGATTCCTTGGCCACGAGTCCGGTCTACCAAATATGAACCGTTACTATTTGTTAATGTTTTAAATGATTTTGTATCCCCTAAAACACCTTTACCAGTACCTGTAGTATCAGTGCCAGATGGTGTTGTGACACCAGGTCCACCTTTTGCTTCATAGCTCTGATTGTAAACATCAAGGATTTCTCCTGTTTGCGCATCAATAAAATAGCGATAGTTACCTGGTTCAGGATATAAAAATTCAAATTCCATTGTGTATGCAAACTTAGCTTGCCCATCTTTTACAAACACAACAAACTCTGGTACAGCTTTATGCTCTAACTCTGGAGCTTGTCCTACTTTTGTCGCAAGATGATTTGCAGCTGTAGCTAGTGCCTCTGAGCGTTTAACATTTGACCCGCTTTTTAAAGCTTCTTTTTTATCTAGTTCAGGTGCCACTTCTCCAGAAACAGCCGTTAATACACCGTTTTGATCAACATGTGCATTAATAATAGATCCGAAAACGGGTACACCTTTGTACGTTTGTTGTAATTTTAAATGGGTGAAGCCGAGTTCATCTTTTGACTCAGATAAAACTTTAAAACTAGAAAATGGATCGTTACCAAATTTATATAGTCCTTGTTTTTGCGAGAGATAATTAAATACTATCTCTTTGGCAGCTTTTTTCGACGGTGCAGTTAATTTTCCTGAAATAAAATCGGGTGCTTTACTCTTAAGATTGATGTGAACTTTTTCCGAAATTGTATTACCTGAGGCTGCATACACCGGTGTAATTGCTGCAGACAAAGCCATGGTTGCAGCTAAGCTTAAACTCACTAATTTCTTCTTCTTCATTCAACTTCACTCCCTAGATTCAGAAAATTCCGAACTAAATCGGTCAACCTTATTATATATATTGAATAATTCTGAATATATAGGTAACTATCACTGTTTTATTTTGAATATATAGGGTTTATTTTCCTGTTTATTTAAACTATTAATTTTACATATAAAGTCAATAGAATCATGCATCATTAACTTTATGAATCTAAAGATAGGTTTATTATCAATTTACATCCAATTTTAGAAATAATTAAAAAATATTTAAGTTAATTATTTTAATACTAATTGGTTTCAATCTTTCATCAACTCAACTTAGAGTAATAGAAACGATTGATCAAGTGTAAAGAATTACTACCCTAGTTAATTCAGGACACTATAGAAAAACAAGTAAATGATGATTTTAAATAGAAAATAAAAAGCCTGCACAATGGCAGGCTTGATTTTAAGCAGTTTGTTTAATGAAATTCTCAACAAGTTTCACAAAATATGCGGTCACACGGTGATCATCCGTTAACTCGGGATGGAATGAACAGCCTAGGAATTGACCTTGTTGTGCCATTACAATTCGGCCGTTATGTTCACATAGCACATCAGTTTCTGAACCTACTTCTGTGATATGAGGAGCACGAATAAAAACAGCTGGGAAGTCTTCTGCAACTCCTTTAATCGATAAGTTCGCTTCAAAACTATCGACTTGACGTCCGAAGGAATTTCGTTCAACGGTCACATCCATCACTCCAATGTGAGGTTGATCATAGCCTACAACCGATTTTGCAAGAAGAATCAGACCAGCACATGTCCCGAACATCGGATGTCCCGCTCTCGCAAAATCACGCAAAGGCTCCATCATGCCGTACAAATCAATCAAACGACGCATTGTTGTACTCTCACCACCTGGTAAGATTAGTCCATCTATGTCCGCTAAGTCTTCTGAACGTTTTACAACGACTGCTTGTGCACCACTAGCTTCAATTGATTTTACATGTTCTCGCACTGCACCTTGCAGAGCTAATACACCAATTTTAACCATTTTACCAACCTCTATCCTGCATGCGATCTTTCGCTTCTAAGCGTGAGATTTCAATCCCCTTCATTGGAATACCAAGATCTTTAGAAATTTCTACAAGCAATTTATAATCTTGATAATGAGTAGTTGCTTCGACAATTGCACGTGCAAATCTTGCAGGGTTGTCAGATTTGAAAATACCTGAACCTACAAATACGCCATCCGCGCCAAGTTCCATCATTAGTGCAGCATCAGCCGGCGTTGCAACCCCACCTGCAGCAAAGTTAACGACTGGTAAACGACCTGCATGTTTAATTTCTAGAAGTACATGGTATGGAGCTCCTAAAATTTTTGCCTCAGTCATTAATTCATCTTCACTCATATGAACAAGTCGACGAACTTGGGCATTTACTTTACGTAAATGGCGAACAGCTTCTACAATATTGCCTGTTCCTGGTTCCCCTTTTGTACGTAACATTGAAGCACCTTCGCCAATTCGACGAGCAGCCTCGCCTAAATCTTTATTCCCACATACAAATGGCACTGTAAATGCACTCTTCATTAAATGGAATTCTTCATCTGCAGGAGTTAGCACTTCAGATTCATCAATGTAGTCCACGCCCATTGCTTCTAGCATACGTGCTTCAGAGATATGTCCAATACGGGCTTTTGCCATTACTGGTATCGTTACAGCACCCATTACTTCTTCCATAATACGTGGATCAGCCATACGTGCTACGCCGCCTGCTGCACGAATATCAGAAGGTACGCGTTCTAATGCCATTACCGCTACCGCTCCAGCCGCTTCAGCAATACGTGCTTGTTCTGCATTGATAACGTCCATAATGACGCCACCTTTTTGCATTTCTGCCATTCCGCGTTTCACACGATCAGTACCTGTTAATTGTTGAGTCATTGTATGTAGCCTCCATTTCATCTATGCTTATAAGCATAAACGAAATATGACCATATTAAAAGTGTCAGTTAATCAGTTTTTAACAAGGTCAGTTTGGGGGTAATAATGGACACATGGTTAATCCAAATCGATAAATCCTCTTCCACTCCTTTGTATGAACAGCTATATCGTGAAATGAAGTTTTCAATTATTCGTGGAGATTTACCGGTTGGGACAAAATTGCCTTCCAAACGAAAACTAGCTGAATTTCTTGCGATTAGTCAAACCACGATTGAATTTGCCTATACACAATTGGTTGCTGAAGGGTTTATTCGGGCAGTTGCTCGAAGTGGTTATTACGTAGAACACGTAGATGAACTTGCTTATGTTGAAGAAGCTCGTGAAAATCTTGAGCCGACGGAAGCAGTAAAACCTACCTACAAAATTGATTTTAATTCTGGTCGGATTGATACAACTGCTTTTCCATTTAATCAATGGCGTAAGTATGCAAAAGATGTCCTCGATGAAACGTCCCGAGAATTATTATTGCTTGGTCATCCTCAAGGAGATGTAGAGTTACGCCAAGAAATTGCTAGTTACTTGTTCTCATCTCGTGGTGTCCGATGTACGGCACAACAAATCGTCATTGGTTCAGGAACCGAGCAGCTTATGCCATTACTTATCCATCTTCTAGGGAAAGAAGCTATATATGCCATTGAAAATCCAGGATATCCGTTAACACATCATATTTTTAATAATCACGACCGGAAAACTGTAGCCATCTCCGTAGACGAAGAGGGGATGAATATAGGAGAACTTGAAAAGCAATCAGCGACTGTTGCTTATGTTACACCATCGCATCAGTTTCCAACCGGTGCCATTTTATCTGCTTCAAGACGTGTCCAGTTGCTGAACTGGGCATCCAGTCAACAAGGACGTTACATTATTGAAGATGATTATGACAGTGAATTTCGCTATGTAGGTAAACCCATTCCATCTCTCCAGGGGATGGATCAACGCGAGCGTGTCATTTACATTAGTACGTTTTCTAAGTCCTTGATGCCATCATTACGCATTGCCTATTTTGTATTGCCAATGCATTTACTACAGGCTTACCGCCGAACATTCCTATATTACTCTTCAACAGTTCCAAGACTAGATCAACATGTCCTATCACAATTTATGAGAGATGGGCACTTTTCCAAACACTTAAATCGTATGAGAAAGTTATATCGAAAAAAACTTGAAAAATTAACTCAGAGTTTGAGTTATTATGAGCCGGACGTCTTGATTTCAGGAGAGCAAGCCGGCATGCATATTGTTTTAACGATTCAAAGTCCATTGACTGACCACGAATTAGTGGCACTAGCCAAAAAAGCAGATATCCGCGTATATGCGTTGACTGAGTACTATTTGACGATTGAAAAGAGTTCTAAAAAACCTCAGATATTAGTTGGTTTTGGTGAATTTTCAGAGGATGCCATTGAACCGGCTGTTGAAGCTCTAATGACTGCTTGGAATATTAAAAACCGTGAACTCTTCATTTGAAGAAATCACGGTTTTCTTTATTCATTAAAATAAATTCCCAACAAAATCTGTTGCACCATTCCAAATGTTAGCAAAGAAATGTCCAATTGCTTGTAATCCTAATGAGAACCAATTTGCACGTTCAACTGCTTTTGTCGTTACTACATTCGCAGTCTTTGATGTATTGGTAATATACCCATATTCAGTCCCTTCAGACTTTACAAGTTCCACTTGACCAATGACTTCGCCTTTTTTAACGGCGGCTTCAAGAGAACCATCAACCACTTTTTTCTTGTCTAGCACTAATTTGGGGATATATAAATCTTTTTCACTAGATTTAATCACCATTTCGATTGGTTCTTTTACGGCAATACCGACTTTATCTTCTTTTCCTTTAATAACAGAAATAGACTTTTGATCTTTAAATTTGAATCCAGCTGGAACAATTTCTTCTTTTGAAAATTGGGAGAAGCCATAATCAAATAATGCGCGTGTCGCATCAAAGCGTGCCTTATAGGAACCTACACCTTTGCTATCAACAGCTTTCATTACGACCGAAATCACGCTCATTCCATCTTTTTCAGCAGTACCTGTGAAACAGTGACCAGCAAAATTTG
This sequence comes from Paenisporosarcina sp., assembly GCA_041576455.1. Lineage (GTDB taxonomy): Bacteria > Bacillota > Bacilli > Bacillales_A > Planococcaceae > Paenisporosarcina. The sequence goes on from JBFGKX010000028.1 coordinate 15,544, forward strand.
TAGTCCCAGTTTTCAACCCATTAACTTTCGCACCCTTGTATTCATAAACAAGTCCAGGGAGCATGAAATTCCAGTTATCCATTTTAATAGCATCCGTTGTTCCATCACGGAATATTTTCTTTGGAATAATTGTCGTATCTAATACTTCTGGGTAATCTTTCATCAAATGAAATGCTAATTTTGCCACGGATTTTGCTGGCATGACATTCTCATCTTGCACACCTGTTCCTAGAGGATGCATGCCTTGTAAATCTTCATTATTCAAACCTGTTGAGTTCACAAATTTATAGCCTTCTAATCCTAGCTCTTCAGCTTGTTTATTCATCATTTTCACAAATGCCGTTTCTGTGCCTGCAATCGTTTCAGCAATCGCAATCGTCGCCGCATTGGCTGAGTAAATTGCCATCGCTTCGTATAGTTCTTGGATGCTATACGTACCATCTTGACGAAGTGGGACATTACTTAAACGTCGATCTTGAGAGATTCTATATGTGTAATCTGTTACTGAGTATTGTTGATCCCATGTAATTTGTCCATTTTCAATGGCTTCAAATAATAAATACTCTGTCATCATTTTCGTCATACTTGCAATGCCTAAAGGTGTATCTGCATTTTGCTCATATAGAATTTTTCCTGTATCCGCGTCAATTAAAATCGCACCATCAACTAATAAATTAAGACTCTCTTCTGCATCTGTTGTTGCTGGTTGTATTACAACTAAGCTCACCATCAGAATCGGAAGGAGTAACCAGCGCACTAGCGCTTTGTTCCATGCTCTCTTCACTTCTAGAACCTCCGCCATTCTCTATTTAATTTCACTTGCTCATTTTATCATAAAAAACCAACATCCGGGATGCTCCATATAAAAAGCACCCATTCTGCCTAA
>JBFGKX010000029.1:0-16325 GCA_041576455.1 Paenisporosarcina sp.
AGCGCGACAACAAACCATCAAAGCGCGACTAGTGAAGTCTAACCTGTGAGTAGATGATGAACACGACATAGTACAAACCAATAAATTACGTCGTTACGGACATGCCTTGTCCTGCAAATACTTTCATTAACTTTTCAACATTAGGTACTGAGGTTTGACCCGCCATCCCTTGTTGTTGCATGATGGCTTTTAAAGGACAGTATTGAACTGTACCTTCAGCCGCTTTCATGGCACCATAGGCAACCAACATACGGCCTTTCTTGCATTGCGGATTGCGAGTGAGTTTAGCTGTCCCATATGCGAGCATACTTAAACCAAGTGTTAATCGTGCGAGCGCATTACGCGTGCTCAAATTTTTTGAGTGTGACATTCCGGTGACTCCTCTCATCTGAATTTTCTGAAAAATTAACTTGCAGTCTTTTTTTTCCAAAGTTGCTATGCTACTATAAAAACTGAACCCTTGTACTTGAAAGGAGTATGAAATAAATGCAAAACCCCTCGTGGAAGATTGGAGAAATTCGCCATCAAATTAGCATTATTGATGGAAAAGCGAGTCCCGATAAAATTATTGTAAATGCAAAATACTTACATAGTGTGTTAAAGAAATGGGTAGAAGGAAATATTTGGATATCTAAAGATCGAATTGTTTATGCCGGGCCAGAGATGCCTGCAGAGACAATTGACACAGAAATAGTTGATGCAAGTGGACAGGTGATTGTGCCGGGCTACATTGAACCTCATGTACATCCATTCCAACTTTATCATCCCCAATCTTTTGCTGATTATGCAGCCCAATTAGGAACGACTACATTTCTATCAGACAATCTAATTCTCTTTCTATTCCTTGAAAATGAGAAAGCGTTTACAATTTTAGATCAACTAAATGAACTGCCATTTTCATTTTATTGGTGGGCGCGATTCGATTCGCAAACAGAGCTTGAAAGTGAAGACCAATTGTTTTCAACAAAATCAATTAGTGAATGGTTAGATCGCCCTGAAGTATTAATGGGAGGAGAGTTAACAGGATGGCCAAGATTATTAGCTGGTGATGATCAAATGTTGTACTGGCTTCAATCAGCTAAGCTAAAAGGCAAGAAGATTGAAGGTCATTTTCCAGGAGCTTCAGAAAAAACATTGGCTCGCATGCGGCTACTCGGGAGCGATGGCGACCATGAGGCAATGACAGTTGAAGAAGTGGAGCGTCGATTATTGCATGGATATGCCGTGACGTTAAGACACTCATCGATACGTCCAGACTTACCACACCTATTAAAAGGGATTGTGGAAAAAGAATTGGACGTATTCGACCATTTAATGATGACTACGGATGGTTCTACTCCTTCGTTCCACCTCGATGGGGTAATGGATAAATGTATTCAAGTGGCACTTGATGCAGGAGTGGAACCAATAGATGCCTATCAAATGGCTTCTTATAATGTTGCAAGGTATTACAATATGACTAGTTTACACGGTGTAATAGCCACTGGCCGCTTTGCTTCTTTAAATTTCCTGGAAAATGAACGAAATCCTATTCCGGTTAGTGTTCTTTCAAAAGGAGAATGGTTAAAGAAAGATGGCAAACAAGTGCAGAAGTTGCCAACAATTGATTGGTCTGTTTTAGGTGAATTGGACTTGCCATTTGATTTGCACGAAGGAGATTTTGAATTCTCCATGCCTTTCGGGATTGAGATGGTCAATGATGTCATTACAAAACCATATAGCGTATCCATCCATACCGGAGAAACGAGTTTAAGTACAGAACATGATGAAAGCTATTTGATGTTAGTTGACCGTAATGGCAAGTGGCGTGTTAATACGATGATTAAAGGTTTTGCGACATCAGTTCAAGGCTTTGCGTCGTCTTATTCTAATACAGGGGATATTATTCTTATAGGAAAGAATCGCCATGATATGTTGATAGCTTTTAATGAAATGAAACGCATGAGAGGCGGCATCGTGTTAGTAGAGCATGGAGAGATTGTGACGCATATCCCGCTGACAATCGGTGGAAGTTTATCGAGTGAAAATATAGAAGACTTAATCCAACAAGAATTAGACTTGAAGAAAGCTTTAACCGAAAGAGGGTATACACACGGTGATGCAATATATACGTTGCTGTTTTTGCAATCCACACATTTACCGTATGTGCGAATTACACAACGGGGCATCTTTGATGTAATGAACAAGTCCGTGTTGTTCCCTTCATTTATGAGATCTTAGGGGGATTCTAGGAAATGAAGAGTTGGCTGTCTATCGTTATATTGTTGTTAATTGTTTCCGGCTGTTCAAAAGATAAAGAAGAAACAGTCGAAAAAGTAGAACCAAAGGAAGTTGAAAGTGAAGTAGACGTTTTAGTTGAAGAAGTGGAAGATGTCGTAATTTATCCTTACAGTGCACCATTTACAGGTGAACGAGCTGCAGAAGAATTTACAATCCGACCAGTAATTGTCACGATTAATAACCATCCCAAAGCGAGACCTCAATCGGGGATCGGGAGTGCAGATATTATTTATGAAATGTTAGCGGAAGGAAACGTAACAAGGCTTCTTGCATTATTTCAAAGCGAGTTACCAGAACGAATTGGGCCTGTCCGTAGTGCTCGCGATTACTTTATTGATATTTCAAAAGGACTAGATGCTTTTTATGTCGCGCATGGATATAGCCCTGAAGCAAGGCAGATGCTAGCATCCGGAGTTGTAGATCACATCAATGGCATGCAATACGATGGAACCCTTTTTAAACGTTCGAGTGATCGAGTGGCGCCACACAATTCGTATATTACTGGAGAACGTATTTTGGAAGGGATGAGAAAGGTAAGTGCACCCACAGAAATTGGAAAACTTCCTGCACTTTCTTTTTATACTACTGTAAATGATGTTCCTCTCAGTGCACTCGCAACTGTGATTAATGTCCAATTTGGTGGGGGTGAAGACTTCCACCACGTGTATTCATATGATACACTTACGCAACAATACAATCGTTCTTCTGGTGGAATTATCACGACTGATCGAGAGACGAATGAAGATATTCAATTAGCAAATGTCTTGTTTTTTGAAGTGGTTCATCAAACGATCGATGCAAAAGGACGTCAACAACTCGATTTATCGTCGGGTGGGAAAGGTTACTTATTTCAAGCGGGTGTCATGAAAGAAATTGAATGGCAGCTAGTAGATGGTGTACTTATTCCGATGAAAGACGGTCAACCTGCACAACTCGCTCCAGGGAAATCCTGGATTCATTTAGTGAAAACCAATCCAGGGATTGATAAAATGGTTTCTTTTACGCCATAGGCAATAACTTAGCTTGATAAGGAGGTCAAAAAGGTGCAAGTAGATAAAATTCGCGGTCATCAAACAGAACAATTGTTTAAAGCGGTTTTAGAATTAAAAAATATTGATGAATGTTATCGGTTTTTTGATGATTTATGTACGATTAGCGAAATTCAGTCTTTGTCTCAACGATTTGAAGTAGCGCATATGTTACGGTTGAAGAAGACATATGAAACGATTAAAAATGAAACAGGTGCAAGCACAGCCACGATATCACGCGTACGTCGTTGTTTTGATTATGGGAACGATACATACGATGAAATGCTTGGCAGGTTATATCCAGATGAAAAACCATTTCAATTTCCTAAGTACTGAACAGAGACCGACTCTGTTCAGTTTTTTTGTTATACTAATAAAAGACAATACACTGAGCGAAAATTAGTTAGAGGATAGAAATTCTCTCGCATCAACTTTGGTGATCGAGGGGTCTTTCTCCTATTAACTTGCTGAAAATGAACAATGATAGGTGGGAGCCCATGAAGTACTTACAGTGGCGTCACATTTTTAAACTTGATCCTGCAAAAGCGATTTCAAGTGAAGCACTTAAACAAATTTGTGAATCTGGGACAGATGCAATATTAGTCGGTGGAACAGATGGAATAACGTTAGACTTAGTATTGGACTTATTAATAAGAGTTAGGCAATACCCTGTGCCCGTAGCACTGGAGGTTTCAACAATCGAATCGGTTACACCTGGCTTTGATTTTTACTTTATCCCTTCCGTATTAAATAGTTCAAATACTACTTGGGTAAAAGATTTACACATTGCCGCCATTAAAGAGTTTGGGGATTATATGGATTGGGAAGAACTCGTACCGGAAGGCTATTGTATTTTAAATCCAGACTGTAAAGCAGCACTTGCCACAGATGCACAAACAAATCTTTCGGAAGAAGAGGTTATTGCACATGCAAGATTAGCTGAACGATTTTTTAAATTGCCTATTTTTTATATGGAATATAGTGGAGTTTATGGTTCACCCTCAATGGTTCGAGCTGCTAAAAAGAGTTTAACAAACACGCGTTTATTTTATGGTGGAGGAATTACATCTGTTCAACAAGCGACTGAAATGGCAGAAATTGCAGATACAATCGTAGTGGGAAATCATCTTTATGACAATTTGCATGAAGCTTTAGAAACAGTGAAAGCTGTACAAGCTGTGTCACTTTGACAATTGGCTGTAGCGGTTTATAATAAAAGAACAAATGTTCGAAAAAGGACGGTGCATTATGGAAGTACTTGTAAAGAATTTATTAAATGGGATGAATCCCGAACAAGAAAGGGCCGTAAAAGCAACTGAAGGACCTCTTCTAATTATGGCTGGAGCGGGTTCTGGAAAAACGCGTGTATTGACGCATCGAATCGCTTATTTAGTCGTTGAAAAAGAAGTATATCCATCAAAAATTTTAGCGATTACCTTTACAAATAAAGCAGCTAGAGAAATGCGTGACCGTGTGGATGGGTTACTAGGAAATGGCACAGGGGATCGCATGTGGGTGTCAACATTCCACTCAATGTGTGTACGTATTTTACGACGTGATATTGACCGATTAGGATATTCTAAAAGCTTTTCTATTTTAGATACAGCCGAGCAGTTAACCGTCATTAAACGCATTTTAAAAGACCAAAATATTGATCCAAAGAAATATGACCCTCGTTCCATGTTAAACGCGATCAGCTCGGCAAAAAATGAGTGCATTGACGCCGAAACATTTACGAGTCAAGCTAATCAATTTAATCCATTTGAGAAAACCGCGGCAGAAGTTTACACAGCATACACGAACCGTCTTCGTAAAAATCAATCACTCGACTTTGATGATTTAATCATGACCACTTTAACTCTCTTCAAACGTGTCCCGGATGTCTTAGAGTTTTATCAAAATAAATTTCACTACATTCATGTGGATGAATATCAAGATACAAACAAAGCTCAATATGAACTTGTTCAACTTTTGGCGAAGAAATTTAATAACTTGTGTGTCGTGGGTGACTCGGATCAATCCATTTATCGCTGGCGTGGAGCAGATATTCAAAACATCATGTCTTTTGAAAAAGATTATCCGAACGCACAGGTGATTATGCTAGAGCAAAATTACCGTTCAACAAAACACATTTTAAAAGCAGCGAATGATGTTATTTTAAATAATACGGGACGTTATCCAAAAGAATTACGTACTGATAATCGTTCTGGTGAACTGATAAACGTTTATAAAGCGTTTAACGAACAACAAGAATCCCAGTTTGTGGTTAAAACGATTCAAGAATTAATGCAAAAAGACAATCGAAGTTTAGACGACTTCGCAGTATTATATCGTACGAATGCCCAGTCTCGAGTGATGGAGGAAGTTTTAGTTAAATCCAATATTTCTTACACCATTGTTGGGGGTACGAAGTTCTATGATCGTAAAGAAATTAAAGATTTACTATCGTATTTACGTTTAATTGCTAATAATGAAGATGACTTAGCACTATCGCGTATTATTAACGAACCAAAACGCAACATTGGCGCAACTTCATTTGAACGTATGGCAAAGTTTGCGCTTGAGCAAGATCGTTCTATTTTTGATGCACTTCGTGAAGTAGACTTTATGGGATTGCCTGCTAGGGCAGCGAATGAAGCGGCAAAATTCCATCAAATGATGGAAGGCTTTAGCAACATGCAAGAATTTCTATCGGTGACGGAGCTCGTTGAACAAGTACTTGATAAGAGTGGCTACCGGACAATGTTGCGTACGGAAAAAACGATTGAATCAGAAAGTCGTTTAGAGAATATTGAAGAATTTCTATCCGTTACAAAGGCGTTTGAAGAGCGAAGTGAGGATAAGACTCTCGTCTCATTTTTAACAGATTTAGCGTTGATCTCTGATTTAGATAAACTCGATAATGATGAAGATGTGTCAAAAGGGAAAGTGGTCTTAATGACCATGCACGCTGCCAAAGGACTAGAATTTCCCGTAGTATTCATTATTGGGATGGAAGAAAACGTCTTCCCACACTCTCGTTCGATTGGCGACAACGACGAAATGGAAGAAGAACGCCGACTTGCATACGTTGGAATTACTCGAGCCGAAGAACGTTTGTATTTAACTTGTGCACAATCTCGAACATTATTTGGTCGGAGTGGTTACAATAACCCATCACGCTTCATCTCTGAAATTTCTGAGGATATTTTAGAACAAGTTACATTAAAACAATCTGCTGCTAGTGGAAGCAGTCATACTACTCGCCGCGCAGTGACAAATACAACTCGTCCAGCTGTAGAACGACCTGCATACAAAACATCAGGTGGAGACAAACTTGGGTGGACAACTGGTGACAAGGCACTTCACAAAAAGTGGGGAGAAGGGACCGTTGTTAGTGTACGTGGAGAAGGGGAGAACACGGAAATTGATATCGCGTTCCCAAGTCCAACTGGAATAAAACGATTGCTTGCAAAGTTTGCACCAGTTGAAAAAGTATAGCTGACCGAGCGGAGGAATAAATCAATGGATAAAGTACAGTTAGAAGTTCGTGTAAAAGAACTTAATCAACTCTTACACGATACAGGCTACGCCTATTATGTGCTGGATAAACCGCTTGTTCCTGATGCGGTTTACGATCAATATCTACAAGAGCTCATAGCAATCGAAAAGGAATTTCCAGACTTAATCTTTCCTGATTCACCAACTCAACGTGTTGGGGGAGACATTCTCCAAGGATTTAATAAGGTATCACACACCTATCCAATGCTTAGTTTATCCAATGCATTTAACCGAGAAGATTTAGATGATTTTGATCGTCGCATTCGGGGCAGTATTGGGGATGATTTTTCCTATGTCTGTGAATTAAAAATAGATGGCTTAGCCATTTCACTCACTTATGAAAATGGCCTCTTTGTTCGTGGGGCAACCCGTGGAGATGGCCGAGTTGGTGAAGATATCACAGAAAACTTAAAAACGATTCGTTCGATTCCGTTGCGTCTAAAAACTTCTGAGACAATTGAAGTGCGCGGTGAAGCCTACATGCCGAAAAAATCCTTTATTGCATTAAATGAATCGCGAGTGGCTAATGAGGAAGAAAAATTCGCAAATCCTCGTAACGCCGCTGCTGGTTCTTTGAGACAACTGGATCCGAAAATCGCTGCAAGTCGTAATTTAGCCATTTTTGTTTATGGCATTGGAGGCGACGGGGAAGCGTATCAACTTGATGGACACGCAGAAGCACTCAATTATTTGGATGAATTAGGTTTTAACACAAATAAAGAACGTCGAACATGTCATTCCATTGATGAAGTACAATCTTATATCGAAAAATGGACAGCTGAACGTCCAAACTTACCGTATGAAATCGACGGCATCGTGATAAAAGTGAATCGCTATGTTCACCAACAAGAACTTGGTTTTACAGCGAAAAGTCCAAGATGGGCTACTGCATACAAATTTCCTGCTGAAGAAGTAGTGACGAAACTGCTCAACATTGAATTAACGGTAGGTCGCACAGGTGTGTTAACACCAACTGCTATCTTAGAACCGGTACTAGTAGCAGGTACGACCGTGGGACGAGCGTCTTTACATAATGAAGATTTAATTCGTGAAAAAGACATTCGCATTGGAGACACTGTCATCATTCGAAAAGCCGGAGACATTATTCCTGAAGTTGTGGCGGTAGTCATTGAAGAACGCAAAGAAGAGTTCCTTGAATTTCAAATGCCCACGCATTGCCCAGTTTGTGAAAGTGAACTTGTTCGAATTGAAGGAGAAGTAGCGCTTCGTTGTGTGAACCCTCAATGTCCTGCTCAAATCACTGAAGGACTAATTCATTTTGTTTCACGCAATGCAATGAACATTGATGGTCTTGGTGAGAAAGTAGTCGAGCAATTGTTTCGTGAAGGGCTGATACATGACGTTTCAGATTTATTTACGCTCACCAAAGAGCAATTGATCCAACTCGATCGAATGGGGGACAAATCGGCCACAAATCTAGTGGCAGCTATTGAAACTGCCAAACAAAATTCAATGGAACGTGTTTTGTTTGGACTAGGGATTCGCCATGTTGGAGAGAAAGCAGCAAAAATCTTATCTGAGGAATTCGGGGATTTAAAGACACTTGCTCAAGCAACACCAGAAAAACTCATTGCCGTTCATGAAATCGGTGACAAAATGGCAGATTCGATTGTTAGTTATTTTGAGAATGAAGAAGTACGTGAATTGATTAATCGACTTGAACAACTCCAAGTGAATTTATCCTATACCGGTAAAAAGGTGGATATTTCCAACTTGAATCACGTATTAACAGGTAAAACAATCGTGTTAACCGGGAAATTGGAACAATTGACACGTCAAGAAGCAAAAGAGAAAATAGAACAGTTAGGTGGGACCATCTCGGGAAGTGTGAGTAAAAAAACGGACATTGTCATCGCAGGTGAAGATGCAGGTTCGAAACTCGAAAAAGCTCAAACCTTAGGAATTCCAGTGTGGGACGAAAATCGCCTAATTGAAGAATTAAACTAGTGAAGGAGTCCTTCCTATAATGAAACGAATTAGCTGGATTCCAGCCATGATTTTATTAGTGTTGCTGACAGGATGTTTACCAAACTTAAAAAAAGACACAGAAGTCATTAATGAATCAAAGAAAAGTGAAGAAGAAACAACTATTATTCCGAACATACAAATTTCGGAGCAATATTACCGAACTCTTTTACCGTATAAACAAAGTGCTAGTCGAGGTTTAATCGTCTCGAATATCTATTCGAAATATGATATTAAAGAATCGGAAAACGGCTTACTTCGTTTATCTCAACGAATGTTTTCACCAGACGATTACCTTTTCCAAGAGGGCCAAATATTAAACACGAGTACACTTCGTTCATGGTTAGCTAGAAGTTCACAAACAGATGATGGTTTAAATCCAGGTCGTCCAGAAGGCAATATGACAGAGGAGTTAGCCAAAACAGCACCAATTTATTTAACACATATTATTGAACAAAATTATTTAGTGAAAAAAGATAATAAAGTAAGTCTTGGGGGAATATCCATTGGACTTGCACTAAACTCAACATACTATTATCAAAAAAAAGCGTATGATGTGATGTATGACGAGTCCATTTCACAAGCAGATCTCGAAAAAAATGGAAAAAAGATGGCAAATGAAATTGTTAAACGTCTACGTGCAATGCAGGGGCTTGAGGACATACCAATTACAGTGGGGTTATTTAGACAAGAGAGTCGAAACTCGATTGTGCCTGGGACATATTTTGCCTACAGTGTTGCCCCTAAAGGAAAAGCAACATTGGGTGATTGGACACGTGTAAATGAAGAATACGTACTGTTTCCTCAACCCATTGCACTAGAGAAGTATCGTGATGTTGGACAATCATTTACGAACTTTAAACAGGATGTAGATAAGTATTTTTCAAACTTCACGAGTATTGTAGGTACCGGATTTTATCAAGAAGATCGCATAAAAAAAATGACCATTGAAATTCCAATTCAGTTTTATGGTGCAGCTGAAATTATTGGTTTTACCCAATATATGACAGGGCTAGTCATGGAAAACTTCCCAACATCGATGCATGTCGAAGTGAGTGTGACCTCCATAAATGGACCAGAAGCAGTAGTTATTAAAAAAGCCGATGAAAACGAGCCATATGTACACATCTATGAGTAGTGAAAACGCGGGGCAGCCTTAAAGCTGTCCCTATTCTTTTGTATTGAAAAATGATATGATAGTCCGTATGATTGTGAATTCGGAGGTGTACGAAATGGCGAATATATCAAAAGAAGAAGTAAAGCATGTAGCGAATTTAGCACGTCTTGCCATTTCAGATGAAGAATCTGAAATGTTTGCAGGTCAACTTGCAGCAATAACAAATTTTGCTGAACTGTTAAATGAATTAGATACAACAAATGTTGTGCCAACCACACATGTTTTACCACTAGTGAATGTTATGCGCGAAGACAAGTCTGTTCCAGGACTTGACCGTGACAAAATGATGAAAAACGTTCGTGAGCAAGAAGCGGGCCAAGTTAAAGTACCATCAATCTTAGACTGATTTTGACGTAAGGAGGGACAACCCATGACATTATTTAATCACTCAGCTAGTGAACTTCAAGCAATGATACATAATAACGATCTATCGATTGCGGATTTAACAGCTGAAGCCTATAAACGTATTGAAGCTTTAGATGGCGATGTAAATGCCTTTTTAGCTTTAAATAAAGAACAAGCTACTGCACAAGCAACTGAAATGGACCAAGTACCTGTTACAGAACGTGGACCTTTATTTGGTATGCCCATTGGCGTAAAGGACAACATTGTCACAGAAGGATTAGAAACAACATGTTCTTCTAAAATTTTAGAAGGATTTAATCCAATTTACGACGCGACGGTTGTTCGTAAATTACGTGAAGCTGGCATGATCACAATTGGAAAATTAAACATGGATGAATTCGCAATGGGTTCATCTACTGAAAACTCTGCTTATAAAATCACGCGTAACCCGTGGGATTTAGACCGAGTTCCAGGTGGCTCATCAGGTGGCTCAGCTGCTGCAGTAGCGGCAGGGGAAGTGCCATTTTCTTTAGGTTCTGATACAGGCGGATCAATTCGTCAGCCAGCTTCATTCTGTGGAGTTGTTGGGATGAAACCAACATATGGTCGTGTATCGCGTTTTGGCTTAGTGGCTTTCGCATCATCACTAGACCAAATCGGACCAATCACACGCAATGTGAAAGATAATGCGCTATTACTTGAAGCCATTTCTGGTGTTGATGAGCATGATACTACTTCTGCAAATGTGGATGTACCGAGTTTTGTTGACTCATTAACGGGTGACATTAAAGGATTACGCATTGCGGTTCCTAAAGAATATTTAGGTGAAGGCGTCGGAGAAGCAGCAAAACAATCCGTTCTAGATGCTTTAAAAGTTCTTGAATCGCTTGGCGCAACATGGGAAGAAGTATCTCTTCCACACTCAAAATACGGATTAGCAACTTATTACTTACTGTCTTCATCTGAAGCATCATCAAACTTAGCTCGTTTTGATGGGATCCGTTACGGCTTCCGTGCTGAAAATGTTGAGTCATTGATGGATCTATATAAAGAAACACGCGCGCAAGGCTTTGGAGACGAAGTGAAGCGTCGGATTATGCTTGGAACATTTGCACTTAGCGCAGGTTCTTACGATGCATACTATAAAAAAGCACAACAAGTTCGTACATTAATCAAGCAAGATTTCGACGATGTATTTGAAAATTATGATGTTATTATTGGACCAACAACACCGACTCCAGCCTTTAAAGTTGGCGAGAAAAACAATGATCCATTAACGATGTACGCAAATGATATCTTAACTATTCCTGTTAACTTAGCAGGCGTACCTGGAATTTCGGTTCCATGTGGCTTATCTGAAGGCATGCCACTAGGTTTGCAAATTATTGGAAAACACTTTGATGAAGCAACGATTTATCGTGTAGCACATGCTTACGAGCAAGCAACAAGCTTCCATAAACAAACTCCTCAAATTTGGGAGGGAGCAAAATCATGAACTTTGAAACAGTCATTGGTTTAGAAATTCACGTAGAATTGAAAACAGATTCAAAAATGTTTTCACCGTCACCTGCCCATTTTGGCGCAGAACCAAATACAAATACACATGTAATTGACCTTGGATATCCAGGCGTATTACCTGTTGTGAATAAACGCGCAATTGATTTCGGAATGAGAGCGGCAATGGCACTGAACTGTGAAATTGCCACACATACGAAATTTGACCGTAAAAACTACTTTTACCCAGATAATCCGAAAGCTTATCAAATTTCTCAATTCGATCAACCAATCGGAGAACATGGATGGGTTGAAATCGAAGTAGATGGCTACAAAAAACGCATCGGAATTACTCGTTTACACTTAGAAGAAGATGCGGGTAAATTATCACATACGGATAAAGGCTATTCATTAGTCGACTATAACCGCCAAGGGACGCCGTTAATTGAAATCGTTTCTGAACCTGATATTCGCACACCAGCTGAAGCATATGCGTATTTAGAAAAAGTCAAATCAATTATCCAATACACAGGTGTGTCAGACTGTAAGATGGAAGAAGGTTCATTACGTTGTGATGCCAATATTTCACTTCGTCCTTATGGTCAAGAACAATTCGGCACAAAAGCAGAATTGAAAAACTTAAACTCTTTCAACTTCGTTCGTCGTGGTTTAGAGCATGAACAAGTTCGTCAAGCAGAAGTGTTACTATCTGGTGGAGAAATTCTACAAGAAACACGTCGTTTTGATGAGTCAACTGGCAAAACATTGCTAATGCGTGTAAAAGAAGGATCGGATGATTATCGTTACTTCCCAGAGCCAGACTTAGTCGACTTAGTCATTGATCAAGAATGGATGGACCGAGTACGTGCAGATATCCCAGAACTTCCAGATGCACGTAAAGAACGTTATGTATCAGATTTAGGCTTACCAGCTTACGATGCAATGGTCTTAACATTAACTAAAGAAATGTCTGATTTCTTTGAAGCAACAATTGCTCTTGGTGCGGATACAAAACTTGCATCGAACTGGATGATGGGTGAAGTGTCAGCTTACTTAAATGTAGACCAAAAAGAGTTACATGAAACGAAGCTTACACCAGAAGGTTTAGCAGGAATGATTAAACTTATCACTAATGGTACCATTTCTTCGAAAATCGCGAAAAAAGTATTCAAAGAGCTTGCTGACAATGGCGGAACAGCTGAACAAGTCGTGAAAGACAAAGGCTTAGTTCAAATTTCTGACGAAGGCGCACTTCGTGACATTGTCACACAAACATTGGATGCGAACCCGCAATCGATTGAAGACTTTAAAAATGGTAAAGATCGTGCGATCGGCTTCTTAGTCGGCCAAATCATGAAAGCCACTAAAGGCCAAGCGAATCCACAGCTTGTTAACAAGATTTTGCAAGAAGAAATTTCAAAACGCTAACTAAAAAAGGTGTCCTCCCATTTGGGAAGACACTTTTTTTGGTGGTGAAAAAATTGATTGGCGTTCTATATGCCACTGGGAGGCATACTGGAATTCTCAGGGTGATTTTTAACTTTCATCGTTACATTCAATGATGGAAGGAAGTTATTATGATGTTAAAGTTTTTATGCAATTTAACTAGGCTGTTAATAACTAATAAAGCTGCAATTGTAGAGGTGGTTCGTAAGTATCTAACTTGATTACTTCGCTTGATCAGGGATGATGTTCAGTTGTCGCGCAGTAGCTTGAACTGGGAAAGATTCTTTTACACCATCTGCAAAGAATACATTTACATACATGCCGATTTCTAACTGATCAAAATCCATAGGATCATTACCCGCAATTTTAGTGTCAGGTGTTACCGTAATTACAGCTTGTTTATACTTAGCCCCATTGTTTTCTGGACCTTCAATTTTAATAATGCCCAAAATCTTATCGTCATTAGAAGTAGTGATTTCCATTATATTTCCAGCAACACCATATTCTACAAACTGACTGTCATTAGATAAAGTGGAGTCTCCATTAATAGGAGATGGTGAAGAACTTTCCTCATTCCCACATCCTCCAAGAGCTACTAGGAATAGAGAGAATGTAAATGCATAGATTATTCTTTTAAACATAAAATCTCCGCCTTTCCGTATTTACTAGTAGACCGGTTAAGAATTTAATTAGTTACAACTTAAACAAAATTCGTTTCAAAATTGATGTGCAAAAAGAGACATCCTATATGTATAACTTTCCAGCTTGAACAAAAAATCTTAAATAGACGTCTGAAAGAATAGAAGAAGGGATGATGCATTCATGAAAAGTTGATTGCTAACAAAATGGTTAGTCATTAAAAATACATATTACGGGTATGTTGTATGAGTTGAAATGGACCAAAAAAAAATACGTCCCACTAGCTATATGCTAATGAAACGTATTTTTTCATATGAATACGTAAAATGAAGAAATTAATCCTGGTTCGCCAGGAAAAATCATTCCGATTTTACTTAATCCGTTTCTTCATTTTTGTTTTCATCATCGATATCGTCCATTTGTTCACCATCGTCAATACCATTATCTTGGTCTACTCCATCACCGCAACCTGTTAATCCTGCAAGAATTAGTCCACCTGCAAATCCACTCGCCATTAACTTCTTTTTCCACTCTGCCATGTTTGTTTCCTCCTAGTGATAAAATTAGTATTGCTATTGTTCTAATGAAAATTTACCCTTCTAAAAACTAATTAAACCTTTTGCTAAAACATTTACATAAATGTAATGACTTTGTCATTTAGGTAATACCTAATTTGTGTGAATTCACATAAACAACTATTATTCGAAAATCCTTCTGACAATGCGAGTGCAGATGAGCATGAATATAGATTCTGCAATTAAGATGTGACGCCTTTTGAGCAATAAAATGCTTCGAAAGAACAGTAAATCCTCAGTTTTATCGATAAATCTCCAGATTGATCGATAAATCCTCAGTTTGATCGATAAATCTCCAGAATGATCGATAAATCCCTAGAATGATCGATAAATCTCCAGTTTGATCGATAAATCCTCAAGTATCTCGTTAGCACTTTCCACATAAAAAGTCTCTCAACCAAATGAGAGACTCTTTTTATCACCCCGTAAACAATTGATCATAAGGGTATCGATAATGAACTTTTTTAGGTTTCATCAAGAGGAAGAATAATGTAAGTGGTCCAACGCGGCCAACAAACATAGCAATGCAGAGTAACACTTCCCCTAGGTCACTTAGTTGATGAGTAATGCCCATGGATAAACCAACAGTTCCAAAGGCAGAAACGACTTCGAAGATAAGTGGTAAAAAGGGTAATTTTTCTGTCACTGTTAACATGAATATAAAGGTGATGACAAGCAATAAACTTATGGTCGTGATTGCTAAAGACCGCATTACCGTGTCGATTCGAATTGTTCGACCGAATATTTCAGGTTCACTACGTTGACGTAAGAAAGCGAGCGTTGCAAGAATTACGACTAAAAAAGTAGTTAACTTAATTCCGGATGCAGTAGACGCACTTCCGCCCCCGATAAACATGAGAAACATGGTAAAGAGTAACGTTGGGTCTTCTACATTTCCAAAGTTGACTGTGTTAAATCCAGCGGTTCGAGGTGTGACTGCTTGAAAGTAAGAAGTCAATAATTTCTCATATATTGGCATATTTCCGATAGTTGCTGGATTCCCATATTCGAGTAAGAAGAAAATAATGGTAGCCAGTACATTGATGGCAAGTGTTCCAACAATCATTAATTTTGTATGAAGGGACCAGCGTCTAAAGGAATTCTTTTGATAAATGTCGATAATGACCGTAAATCCAAGACCTCCAATAATGAATAAAGATGATAAGACAATGGTAACAATGGGGTCACTTGAAAACCCAATTAAATTATTTGGAAACAGGGAGAACCCGGCATTATTAAAAGCAGAGATGACATGAAAAACACTGTAATAAAGGCCATCTTTCAATCCAAATGTCGGGTACCAATGCATGGTCATAATTAAAATTGCGACACTTTCAACTGTTAAAACGAATGTTAGAATGATTTTCACTAATTTGACGATGCCACCGACAGCGTTTTGATTAAAGGATTCTTGTAAATAAATTCGGTTCTTTAAGCCAACCTTTCGACCGAGCACGATGAGTAACGCAACGGCAAATGTCATTAATCCAATCCCACCACATTGGATCAGAACCAACAAAACGATTTCGCCAAATATGGTTAATGTCGATGCAAGATCAAATACGCTTAGTCCAGTTACGGTTGTGGCAGAGGTTGCAACAAAAAGTGCATCAGTCCATGAAATGGGTGTTTTAGTGGAAATCGGCAACTTTAAAATAAATGTACCGATTGCGATAAGGAATAAAAAACTTCCGGCAATGACGAGTGGAGGTGAGGTGTGAAACCTTTTCTTTTTAATCATGTGCATGCGGCCACTTTCTAGTTGGAATACTCTAAAATAATAGCTAACTTTATGCTTCTTTGATAAGACTGTTA
>JBFGKX010000030.1:0-15962 GCA_041576455.1 Paenisporosarcina sp.
AACTAACCTGCTTCGTTAGTTTAAGTGAACACTTTCACAATCTTTTATTAATTTTAACATAAATATCCATTGAGAAATTCATTTCCCATATTCATTAACGATTAATCAACCTTCTCCTTTAACAGAGCCTAAAGATTCTTAATTGAATCGGATTGAACACATCAAAACAGACTATTTTAAATAAAGGTATAAAAAAATCGCAAAGATGATCATCATCCTTGCGATTTTTTCGACAGTCAGCTTGCATATGCAATTTAATAATTGATATATTTTTCATGCAACGAAATATGTCTTACCTTGAACAATTAATATTGCATTAAGGTGCAAATATCGTACCCTTTTAATTTTTCACGGCCATCTAGATATGTTAACTCGATTAGGAAAGCACAACCTGCGACAACTCCACCCATCTGTTCGATCAGTTTAATCGTTGCTTCGACTGTTCCACCTGTAGCAAGTAAATCATCAATAATCATAACTCGTTGACCAGGTTTGATTGCGTCTTTATGCATCGTTAAGACGTTTGTTCCGTACTCAAGGTCATACTCCGCGCGAATTACTTCACGGGGTAGCTTTCCTTCTTTTCGAACCGGCGCAAAACCTTTGCCCATTGCGTAAGCTACTGGACAACCAATAATAAAGCCTCGAGCTTCAGGCCCTACAATCATATCAACGTCCTTTAATTTCGCATACTCTACAATTTGATCTGTTGCATATTTGTATGCTTCTCCATTATCCATAATGGTAGAAATATCTTTAAAACGAATGCCCGGTTTCGGCCAATCTTCTACTATTGTTACATATTGCTTTAAATCCATCATTGCTCCTCCTCAGGAACGGTTCGCTCGCTTAAGCGTGCATTAAACCATTGTCTTAATTCCAGATATGGCGCATATAACAACTTTTGTTCAAGTTGCATTTGTTGTGCGCGTTCTTGATAAACTGTCGACTCTGCAAGGTCTTTTTTCACAGCAGATTCTTGAAGGTCAATTCGTCCATTGTTTATTTTAACAAAACCAAGGTCAAAAAACACCTCTGTCATGAAAAATAATGTTCGATTGCTCCAACCTTTGTGCTTTGCAAGCTCATTTACATGCTGTTCTAAATCAAAAGAAGGCCGTTTAGTCAAAAACCCATAATACCATTTAAAGTGGTCTCGACTAGGTATTGCTTCAAAATAGGTTGACTCTGGTACATAAAAATGAGCATAAATGCGTTTCGGCTCGATATGTGTTAATAATTTTTCTAATAGCTCTTCATTTGGCGGAATATCAAGCAACACGATATATGGAGTTGGCGATGGCAATTCTTGATTTTGCGAAATGAGTTGGATGTCAACTTGTAACATAGAATCAAAATGATGAATCGTCTCTGGGTTAAACGCCAAGTAAAGCGTTTGTTCAGGTTGAATCAAATGACTCCATCTATTCACTTGTCGAATTCCTCGGATATCAAACAATTGCCATTCAGTTGTTTTTACATCTTCAATCATAAATTGTGGTTTTTTACGCCCATTCCATTCATTTATTTGAAGATCTCCTATAAATGAGACTGGAACACCGGGTGTTAATTCGTCTGCTAAATGCCCTTTACTAAACCCTACCGCATCTAAAGTCAATGGTCCATCCGCAAGTTCCATTTTTACATGATTTTGATTCGCCCCAATTTTCCTCATTGACGTGATATTAACTCGATCGATGCCATACATGGGTTTTGGGAAATTCATTCCAAATGGACCAAGCTGTTTTAATGACTCAATGGTCGTTAAATCAATCTCTTCTAGCGTAATTGAAATATCAATTTGTTGAATAGGCTGAAAATCTTCTTTAGTCAGGATTTGCTGAGCTTGTTTATTAAGGCGTTCACGTAACTCCGGAACATGATCGATAGATAAAGTCATCCCGGCAGCCATTGGATGTCCACCAAAGTGAGGTAAGATGTCTTTATTTTTTGAGAGCTCGTTGTATAAATGAAACCCTTCGATACTTCGTGCAGACCCTTTTGCTATTCCTTTAGTTGTATCGAGTCCAAGGACAATTGTTGGACGATAGTATTTTTCTACGAGACGTGAAGCCACAATTCCGACTACTCCTGGATTCCAGCCTTCTTTAGCCACGATAATGACCTCTGGGTTATATCCATTCTCTCCCGATTCAACCATCGCTATTGCTTCTTCTGTCATTTGACTAACAATTCCTTGGCGTTCTTTATTATGAGTATCCAATACTTTTGCTAAAGACATCGCTTCGATTGAATCCGTTGATAAAAATAGGTCAACACCTGGAGCGGCATCTGCTAAACGTCCTAACGCATTGATACGTGGTCCAAATAAAAAGCCAATCGTCTCTTCATCAATTTGATGTTGTTCTGTCCCTGCAACTTGACATAATGCTTGAATTGCTGGTCTATTTGAAACACGAAGTTGTTTAATTCCTTCTTGGACAAAGTACCGATTCTCATCGTGCAATGAAACTAAATCAGCGATAGTCCCAATAGCTACGAGCTCGAATAATTCTCTAGGCACTTTCCCTAGTAAAGCATGTGCTACTTTAAAGGCGACCCCAACCCCTGCTAGTTCTCCAAAAGGATAGGCACCTAGAGGATGTCTAGGGTGAATAATTGCATCTGCAGGGGGTAGAATTTCTCCTGCTTCATGATGGTCCGTTACAATTACATCCATGCCCAATTCTTTTGCAAGTTGAATTTCTTGTATGCCAGAAATTCCATTATCCACCGTAATAATTAAATTTACGCCATCAGCAAATGCTTCTTTGAATAACCGTTCACTTGGCCCATATCCATCCACAAATCGATTAGGAATGGAAAAAGTTACATGTGCTCCCATTTGTTGAAGAGCAGTCATCATCACTGAAGTACTAGTCACACCATCTGCATCATAGTCACCATATACTAAAATTAATTCTTCTTTTGCAATAGCTTGTTTAATACGAGCGACGGCTTTATCCATCTCATGCAATAGAAATGGATCATGCATCGACGATTCATCCATATGTAAAAACTTTTTTGTCTTCTCTACATCAGTAAAGCCTCGAGAAGCGAGTAATTTCGCAGATACTTTAGAGATATTTAACCCATTTATTAAGGATTCTACAATTTGTTCATTCGGTTGTTTCATACGCCATCTTTTTTTTGATTCGATCATTTATCTGTCACTTCCTCATAACTTCTATTATAACGCATCTATCTCCACCTGCAATTTATGCAGCTAATTTTAGAAGCATACCTAAGCAGATATTTATTTCTATTGCTATAAAATAAACACTAAAATATGCATTTGGGAAGAAAATATGGAAGCTAGTGGACAAACACTAAATTGAGTGAATATATCTGCATAAGTTAGAAAAAAGTGTATACACAACCCTATTAATTTCCTTTGCAGCGGTCACGGTTATAGTCTCTCCTTAAATAGAAAAATCGTTGCTGCTATATCGCTTCATCAAATTTCAAGCATAAAAAAGGTCGGCTATTATCCTTGGAAAGCGATAGAAAAAGTCGACCATCAGCTTTTAAGAGAGAGTGAAAAATATAAGTATATGATTTTTTCTTTTTTCGTACTTACTATTCTGCAGTCAACAAAAAAACATGCACTCGGGATGAGTACATGTTTTATTTAGTTAATTTGAAAGATGTGTATCATTAGTTGATTCATCTTTCAATTCCTCATTTAGAGGCTGCGCATCTTGGTACCGAATTGGCTCATTTTTTTGCATTGCTGTAATTTCATTTTGTTGCGTTGCAATAAGGGTTTCTTTTGCTGCAATATCTTTTTCCAGTTGTTTGACGCGTCGTTGCAATACAAACGAACGGAATATGGCAACTGAGCCACTTACGAGAGCACCTAATAGCGCTGATCCTAAAATTATTAAAATAAGTGGCCATTGTGCTGAACCAAATACATAATTGACAGGTACTTCATCCACATTAGCCACTGCAAAGAAAGCAACGACTACCGCAAAAATAAGTGCAAACAATAAAGACCATTGAAATCTCATGATTTTTCCTCCCCATCTACTTCCTTTAAATTATTCGTTTATGAATAAAAAAGGAACAAGGTAATGCACATTTTAGTACACTATACCCAGTTCCTTTCCATTCATAAACATTAAACTACCGGCTCATCAGAACCCCATTTTTTCTTATTTTCGTCTGCTTCTACATCAATTGCTCCACGTTTCTTAAGTTCACGTTTTTTCAATACGAACCATAGTTGAGCAGCAATGAAAATAGAAGAGTACGTTCCTGCGATTAATCCAACTAGTAAAGCGAATGAGAAGTTGCGAATTGAATCTGCACCAAAGAATAATAATGCAGTAACAACTAACACGACAGTTAAGACCGTATTAACAGATCTTCCCAGAGTTTGACGAAGAGATTTATTAACAATCGTCGCTAAATCATCTTCATCATTTATCTTTTTCGAACGTCTCATATTTTCACGAATTCGGTCAAACGTAACAATTGTATCGTTAATTGAGTAACCAACAATTGTTAAGATCGCTGCAATAAATGTGATATCTACTTCTAGTCGTAGAATGCTGAACAAAGCCACCATAAAGAACGTGTCATGCAATAATGAAACGATTGCTGCTACGCCCATTCTCCACTCAAAACGGAATGCCGTATAAATGATAATTCCGATAGAAGCAAAAATTAACGCATAAAATGCATTTTTGGCAAGTTCAATTCCGACAGTTGGAGATACTGTACTTACGTTAGGCTCTGCCCCATATTCTTTCCCAACGATAGACTTTAGCTCATTAATCTTCTCTTGTGAGAACTCTTCTTTATATCGAACAACCCCAATTTCTTTATTGTTACCTGAGATAACAATATCATCAGTAGAATAATTGATTGAATCTAGATAAGTAACTAATTCATTTTTTGACAATGAATTTTCAGACAAAATTTCTACTCGAGTACCACTTGAGAAATCAATACCTAAATTCAAGCGGAAAATACCAAGCAATATCATTCCAACAACGATAAATGCTATAGAACCTGTAAAGAATTTTTTTCGAGAATTAACGAAATCAAATCGATCAAACTTCGTAGGTAAATCTAACGTATCAAATGATTCTTTCTCAGAATGTATGGTCGATTGAGAAACACCAAGCAACCAAGCTTTCCCATTAATGTATCCACTATTCACAAGTAGTCCTAAAAATAAACGAGACCCCCATACAGCTGTAATAAAGCTTGATAGAATACTGATAATTAACATTAAAGCAAACCCTTTAACTGAGCTTGTACCAAAATAGAATAAAACTGCTGCAGCTATTAACGATGTTATGTTCGCATCAAAGATTGCTGAGAATGAAGAACTAGCACCTGTTTTAAATGAAGACTTAACAGATTTTCCTACTCTCAATTCTTCTTTAATCCGTTCATACGTAATAATGTTTGCATCAACTGCCATACCGACCCCTAAAACAATTGCGGCAATACCTGGTAATGTTAATACACCATTAATTAATTCAAATACACTTAAAATTAAATACACATAAATAGACAGTGTAATGACAGCTACTATCCCTGGTAAACGATAGTATAAAATCATAAATAAAAACACAAGTGCTATACCAATCGTACTAGCAAATACAGTTGTTTTTAATGCTTGTTCACCGAACTGAGCACCAACCGATGTTGAATAGATTTCTTTTAATTTAACAGGAAGTGCACCCGCATTTAATACGCCTGCTAAACTCTTAGTCTCTTCAACTGCAAAATCACCGTTTATTTCAACACTCGGTGAATTAATTCGCTCTTTCACTTGTGGACTAGATACGAATTTAGGATCCGCTTTTCCCGCTTCAGTAGCATAGGAATCCACACCTTCTTCAAAATCCAACCAAATTACTAATAAATTTGTACCAAAGGGCATTTGACTAATAGTTTCAGTCACTTCTGCAAATTTGGACGTATCTTTTAGTTGAAGTGTAACAATCGGACGACCATTACTATCAAATGTTGCCTTAGCGCCACCTTCTTTTAAATCAGAACCATCAAGCATTAAGTTATCTTGTACATCGCGGAAGGATAAATTCGCTTGAGTAGATAATAATTTTCGGGCAGATTCCTGATCCTCTACGCCAGCAAGTTGAACGCGTATTCGATTGCCATTTTCAATTTGTAAACTTGGTTCACTAACGCCAAGGACATTAATACGATTTAATAATGCCGTTGAGGTGTCAGCCACCATTTCTTCAGAAACTTTCTGTCCATCTTTAAGTGGTTCCACTTGATATAAGACTTCAAATCCACCTTGCAAATCTAATCCTAATTTCATATTGTTGACAACCGACGGTGCGGTTGTACTAATGGAAGCCGCAAATACTACGATGAGTAATAAAAATGCGATAATTCGGCCTCTAGTTTTCATATGTAAACTTCCTCCTCAACTTGTCAAACGGAAATAGAACTTTTCCATTTTAAAAAACACAACATGGTTATTATGAAACACGTCGTCTCATGTGTCAAATGCACTTAAGATTCTGACGAATTTGGCGTGTTGGGTGCCAGTTTACTTTCTTGAATCGTTGGATTTAAGAGTTCTTGCAGGTCTCCTTGATTTAGTTCTTCGAACCAATTCGACGTTTTAAATTGTTCAATTTGAGTGTGTGTCATATAGTGGGCGGGAGAAGTTTCTAGAATGTCATTAACCAATTCTGATACTCTCATCTCTTGAATGTCACGTTTTCGCCATTTCTTGTTAATACAATAATGCCAAATATCCGACTCTGTCACTGCGTTGTAATTATACAATCGAAACTCAAGCATTTTACTTTCTAATGCCGGTTGGACAACTTCAAATAACTCCCCATATTTTACACTCATTCAAACACTTCCTTCTTTATCGGTTTTAAGCTTCGTTCATTTCGCATACGAATATTGTATATGAAATTGTCTGACTTGAGAAGGAAGTGGCAGAATTGTCTACATTTTTACGTGGAACCATGGTTTTAATGGGCGCTGTTTTTTTATCCAAACTGTTCGGCTTTGTGTTTCGCATACAATTCGTGCGAATCGCAGGAGAAGAAGCCGTTGGACTTTATTCAGCAGCTTACCCCGCTTTCATCTTTTTTTTATCGTTAATTCAGTTAGGGTTACCGATAGCTGTCGCAAAAATTACTGCCGAATTGTATGCGGGTAAAAAACACGCTGAAATTCAAGCACTTATGCGAAAAGTTTGGAAAATCACTTGGCTTTCCATCATTATTTTTGGACCCCTTTATTTTGTGTTCATTCCATTTGTAGCAAATAGTTTACTGGAAAATCCGGGCGTAGGAAAAACATTATATGTCGGGTTATTTACTATCCCTATCTCCGCATTAGCCGGAGTTTTAAAGGGCTATTTCCAAGGGATCGCTAAAGTTGAAGAAACAGCTTGGTCACAATTAATTGAACAATTTTTACGCATCGGACTCGTGACTTGGATGTTGCCATATATCGTAAATCAATCCAACCCTTCTTACACTGCTGCTGCCGCCATGATGATGGCGTTAATTGCCGAGCTATTGTCTTGTCTTTATTTATGGGCTAAATATCGTCGTGCCAAAAAGAGTGATGTTAAATCCGTCACTTATCCATCAAAACCAATTTTACAAGTTGCTTTGCCATCAGCAGGCAGTCGATTATTTGGATCTTTCACGTGGTTTTTGGAACCTATTGTTTTTATTAAAGCTTTATCTGTTGCTGGGATTAGTGCATTGGTAGCCACTAATTTATACGGGATGATTTCAGGCGTTTTCATTCCTTTATTATTATTTCCAGCGTTTATTCCCTATGCGTTATCGATTGTCTTAGTACCTGCAGTTAGTGATGCGAGAGCACGATCTAACAGACATATGTTACAAGAACGCGTTTCTCTAGCGATGCGGGTTTCAGCAATTACCGGATGTTTTGCAGCAACAATTTTTTACTTGCATGGTGAGCACATCGTACGAGTTTTATTTCATGTGACTGACGGGCAAGGCTATATGGCACTGTTAGCACCTGTGTTCTTTTTTTATTATATTCAAAGTCCTTTACATTCCATTTTACAGGCCATGCATGAAGCAAAAGCAGCGATGATGAATTCAATTTATGGTGGTTTAGGGAAATTATTTGTCATGTTTGTATTAGCTTCTCAACCTGGCATTGAAGAGAAAGGTGCGATTTTAGCGATTGGGTTTGGTGTTTGTTTAACATCATTTTTACATATGGCAACACTTCGACAAAAAAAAGAAGCCGGGATTGGCTTCACCTTTTTTGCAATTCCCTATTTCTTATTTATCCTTGTGACCATAATTCGTCCTCTCCTCTGGCCATTAGGGGAGATGCCTTGGATTGCAGATAGTTTTGTTACAGGCTTATTAATAGTTGCAGGTTTGTTGCTATTTAACCAAATTCATTTATCGGATCTTCGTCTTGTCCGGAAGATTATGAAGAAGTCTTAAATTTTTCTCGTAATTGAACATATAATTTTTGCTTTTCATAACTGCAATAAAATACAGTTTTTGGGTCGGTGATATGAATTTTTTTTAATTCATTTAGTAACCACCCTTTATCTTGTTGGATTAAACGAAGATGTGATTCTTGAACGTCGCCATCTACTATGAGAGGCAATACTGGATGATCCCCATCAAATTTAAATACAGACAAGTTGCCGGAAGGTTCTAAAAAGGCATAGGAAACATCTTGAATGGAGCCAATTTGCTGTTCACGTAGTTGTTGAAATAAATCATCTAAATTATAGCGTTGTTTGCGCATTTCAGTTTCAATAATTTCCCCATTCCTTATGATCACTGAAGGATCTCCATCAATTAAATCTCGAATTTTTTTGCTCTTCAACGATAAATAAGATGTAACCAGTTGGATGACTAATAGAAGAAGCATCGGCATAATGGAGTCAAATAATTTACGGTCTGGATTATCAATGGCAAACGAGGCAACTTCTGCAATCATAACAAAAATGACTAAGTCCATAAGACTCAATTCGCCCACTTCTCGTTTTCCCATCACTCTAAAAATGAATAGGATTAAAACGTATAAAAAAATGGTACGAAACGCAACGATTCCTAACTCACTCATAAGCTACCCCTTTTTCCTCTTAGTATGAGAAGAAAAGCAAGGCAATATACAAAAAAACTGCTTTTCCATTTCGGAAAAACAGTTTTTTCATTTTATAGCACTGGTGAAGCGTCTACAACGCGTGCGATTGCCGCACGTTCAAATTGAAGGCGTGTACCATCTGCGATTGTAACAAATACAGTAGCATCATCCACTGCATCTACTAACGCGTGAAGGCCACCTACTGTTACAATACGATCCCCACGTTTTAAGCTTGATTGCATAGAAGCTGTTGTTTTTTGACGTTTTTGTGCTGGACGGATAATGAAAAACCACATCACTACAAACATCAAAATAATTGGCGATAAGCCGATTAATGTTTCCATTCTCTATATTCCCCCTCTCTCTCTAAATATTAGTATACAAGAATCAGAAATTTTTTGCATTCGGTTTATTGTAACCGTACTGTTCAAAAAATTCTTCACGGAAATCTCCGAGACGATCTTCACGAATGGCTTGACGAACTTGTTTCATCAAATTCATTAAGAAATGCAAATTATGATATGAAGTCAAACGGATGCCAAACGTTTCTTCTGCCTTGATTAAATGGCGAATATACGCACGAGAGTAGTTTTTACATACGTAGCAATCACAGTTTTCATCGATTGGACCAAAATCACGAGCATATTTTGCTCCTTTCACCACTAATCGTCCGTTACTGGTCATCAGTGTTCCATTACGTGCGATCCGTGTAGGCAGTACACAATCAAACATATCGACACCGCGAATCGCTCCATCTATAAGGGAATCTGGTGAACCAACACCCATTAAGTAACGTGGTTTATCAGAAGGCAAGAACGGTGTTGTGAATTCAAGCACACGATTCATGATGTCTTTTGGTTCACCAACCGATAAGCCACCGATTGCGTAGCCAGGGAAATCCATTGAAACAAGGTCTGCAGCGCTCTGACGACGTAAATCTTCAAATTCGCCCCCTTGAACAATGCCAAACAATCCTTGGTCCTGTGGGCGAGCATGTGCAGTTAGGCAACGCTCCGCCCATCTTGAGGTTCGCTCAACGCTTGCCTTCATGTATTCACGTGTAGCAGGGAATGGTGGACACTCATCAAATGCCATCATGATGTCTGATCCTAAATCATTTTGAATGTGCATGGCTTTTTCAGGACTTAAAAAGAGCTTGTCTCCATTCATATGATTACGGAAATGGACGCCTTCTTCTTCAATTTTTCGGAATTCACTTAAACTAAACACTTGGAATCCACCAGAATCCGTTAGAATGGCACGATCCCAGTTCATGAATTTATGCAAGCCACCAGCTTCTTTAATAATATCGTTCCCAGGACGCAACCATAAATGATACGTATTACTTAAGATGATTCCAGCTTCCATGGTTTTTAACTCTTCTGGTGCCATTGTTTTGACAGTTGCTTGCGTACCAACGGGCATAAACGTTGGCGTTTCAAAAGAGCCATGAGGAGTATGCACGATTCCAAGACGTGCGCCTGTTTGTTTACATGTTTTAATATGTTCGTATCTTATTGCCGTCATAAACGAACTCCTTTCTGTTTAACGGGAGGGCGTATAAACATCGCGTCTCCAAAACTAAAAAATCGGTACTGATTGTCGATTGCATGCTGATATGCTACTAATATTTTTTCGCGTGATGTTAATGCACTCACTAACATAACTAGTGTGGATTTAGGTAAATGGAAGTTGGTAATCAACCCATCAATACAACGGAACTCATACCCTGGAAAAATAAAAATAGAAGTCCATCCACTATCTTCTTGTAATTCACCATCAAATTTGTTTGCAACAGTTTCAAGTGTACGTGTTGAAGTGGTTCCCACCGAGATAATGCGTCCCCCGCTCGATTTTACTCGATTTATCGTATCCGCCGTTTCTTTGGATATGCGGTAAAATTCGGCATGCATTTCATGATCGTCAATTGAATCAACACTCATCGGTCTAAAAGTGCCTAGCCCAACATGTAACGTGATAAAAACAATTTCAACACCTTTTAGGCGAATTTCTTCTAGTAATTTGTCTGTAAAGTGAAGTCCAGCGGTTGGTGCGGCTGCAGACCCACGCTCTTTTGCAAAAACGGTTTGATAACGATCTTGGTCGTCTAATTTTTCGCGAATATATGGAGGCAAAGGCATTTCTCCTAATTGATCAAGAATTTCATAAAAAATACCTTCATAAATAAACTTGAACATTCGTCCACCGTGATTCGTCTCGCCAACACATTCAGCTCGGAGTATTCCTTCACCAAATGAAACAACCGTGCCAATTTTGACACGCTTCGCTGGTTTAACCAGCGTTTCCCATACATCTTCTTCAGTTTGCTTTAATAAAAGAAGTTCGATATTAGCACCGGTCTCTTCTTTAACGCCTACTAATCGTGCAGGGAGAACACGCGTATCGTTTAACACTAGACAATCACCAGGTTGGAATTCCATAACAATGTCTTTAAATGTTTGATGCGATACTTCTCCACTCTCTTTATCCATGACTAATAGCTTGCTTGACGTACGGTCAGCAAGCGGGGTCTGTGCGATTAATTCTTCTGGTAAATGAAAATCAAAATCTTCTACTTGCATGTTTATACTTCCTTTAATCATTATTCCTCAAAATAAGGGTAGTTAAAATGGTCATACGCTAGCTTTGTTACGACACGTCCTCTTGGAGTTCGTTGTAAAAAGCCGATTTGTAATAAATATGGTTCATACACATCTTCGATCGTTGTTGACTCTTCACCAATGCTTGCAGCGATTGTATCAAGTCCAACAGGCCCACCACGGAATCGATCAATCATTCCTATAATTAATTTCTGGTCGATGTGGTCAAGTCCTAGGCCATCCACTTGCAACAACGCGAGAGCTTCTTGTGCAGTATCTATGGAAATGGTCCCATTTCCTCGCACTTGAGCAAAGTCTCTCACCCGCTTTAATAAACGGTTGGCAATACGAGGTGTGCCTCGAGAGCGACTTGCAATTTCACCCGCTGATTCGTAATTAATTTCTGCACCAAAAAGTGTAGCACTTCTTGACACAATTTCCGTTAAGGCTTGATTATCATAATAATCAAGTCGTAGTAAAACACCGAAACGATCGCGAAGAGGTGCTGATAAAGCTCCTGCTCTTGTCGTCGCACCAATCAATGTAAATGGAGGTAAATCAAGTCTGACTGAACGAGCAGATGGTCCTTTACCAACGACGATATCTAGACAAAAATCTTCCATCGCTGGATATAACACTTCTTCAATTGAACGATTTAGACGATGTATCTCATCAATGAATAATACATCACCTGGTTCCAGTGAGCTAACAATCGCAGCCAAATCGCCAGGCCGTTCTATCGCAGGACCACTCGTCATGCGAATGTTAACATTCATTTCATTCGCGATTACAGCAGCTAATGTTGTTTTCCCAAGCCCAGGAGGTCCGTATAAGAGTACATGATCTAAGCTTTCTTCACGCATTTTGGCTGCCTTAACAAAAATGTCTAAATTATTTTTCACTTTATCTTGCCCAATGTATTGCGACAAATACTGTGGACGCAATGATTGTTCAAAACGTTCATCAAACTCAGAAACTCCGCTCGACACAACACGATCCTGCATGCACTTGACCTCCTCTCACTAGCTTTGTTTTAAGAGCAATTGTAATGCTTTTTTCATATACCCTTCAGTATCCAGATTTTCTGGCAAAGCATCTAATTTAGGGCGAACTTTTGTCAATTCACGGTCAGAGTACCCAAGAGCAGCAAGCGCTAAGAACGCTTCCTCGATTTCTAGTTTTCCAGACGTTTCTGGGAACAATTGAAGTTCATCTTCTCCACTTGGCAAATCAAATTCAATCGATAAATCCCCAAGCTTGCCTTTTAAATCCAGAATCATTTGACGGGCTGTTTTCTTTCCAACCCCTGGGAATTTCACCAAAAATGAATCATCCTCGCGCTCAATTGCTTGAACCACTTGAGATGGTTGTCCACTTGCCAGAATGGCCAATGCACCTTTTGGTCCAATTCCAGACACTTGAATTAATTTACGAAAAAGCTCACGTTGTTCTAAGGAAACAAAACCAAAAAGTAGGTGTGCGTCTTCACGTACATTTAAATGTGTAAAAATTTGTTGCGTATCTGATGAAACGCGAAACGCGTAAGGATTCGGGGTATAAATTTGCCACCCTATGCCTTGCTGTTCCACTGTCATATATTCTGGAGTTACACGCGTAACCAAACCTTTTATGTAATCGTACATTTAACGTCTCTCCTCACATTCAACGTTCTGATTATAGCATATAAAGCGGATGTTCGCAGGATGAAACCACGCAATTATCAATTGTTTTCACTTCTGAAAACTTAAGAGAATCAAGCCTTTTCTGGTGAGGTTAAACTTCCTATGTTTACATCGTCACCGTCCCGGGAAAAGATTCTCAACAAATCACATAATATTGGGAGGAATATCAGATGGGGAAAAATAATGACACATTTAATCAACAATTTAACCAACACAATCATCAAAACGAACAAGGTGAAGTAAATGAACTTGACCGAAAAACATTGAAGTATAATCAAAAACATAGTAATCATGACGAGCGAGAACAAGTCGAACAATTTCAAGAAGAACAAAGCGAGCAAGAACATAAAGAATAAAGATAATAAAAACAACACCTGTGATCACTTGATTACAGGTGTTGTTTATTGAAGTTCGATATAAAGTAGCTTCCTTACAATAAACTTCAAAATTTGTACTATTCAGGTCAATCAACCAGCATCTTTTTTTCGAACCAATCAGGTACTGAACCACAATCTCTTAAGAAGTCCTTACTTAATAAATGAGTTGTGATTGTTCGATTTATTTTTTCAGGTTGCTACAGTCGTCCCACAATTGCGGCATACGTTTCAATGCTTTATCCGTGAATCGTTTTAATTTTGGCAAAAACACCCGTAGTTGGATATCCGTTAAGGTAGCTGCATACAACCACTCACGCATCATTTCATTCGGAAACAATAAATAGCTTCGATCAATATGGTGTATAGATGGATGTTCTAAAATGAGTTTTTTATAATCATATTGATAATGCGGCAATACTCGATGTGTCCATAAAATCAATTCTACTTCAGCAGGACCAAGGCACGCCAAATCGAAATCAATGAGATAAAAATGGTCATTACGATCACGAACAAAATTGTGATGCACAACATCTCCATGCAACAACGTTAAGTTTTCATTTGACATCGGGAGGAGCTGACTTAAAGATTTTTTAGCTAGCTCCGTAATTTCTTCTGTCATTTTAGAACCTAGCGTCCGGTGTAAAAACCCCTCATGATATTCCCATTTTTCTAATCGATGTTTCCACTTTCGCATTAAATTAATTTCATGTAAATCCGACACTTCTCGCCAATTGATGTGGGTACCTGTGTCATGAAGTTGATGGAGTAGTGAGAGTGATTTTTCACGATCCTCAAATTGATGGAATTGAACTTTTTTTCCACTATCAATCCATGGTTGTTGAATCATGTATTCATCCGGATAAGGTTCTATTGGCACAATAATGTTTGCACCAACTTTTGTTAATTGTTCGTGAATAAACCGGATTTTATTTGCATCTTCTTTTTTTTCATATTTTTTTAATGAGTACGCATGAGATCCAATCTGCCACTTCCACACGTTTGGCTTTAATTGAACATAATGCCCTTGTTCCATTTGTTAATAGTAGCGAACGGGTGTTGGATATCCCCATTGCCCTTGTGGAGCGGGCCACATATGACAAGGTGTGCACGCCATATATGGCGACATATGCGGAGCCATCATCATTTGTTGAGGCATCATCTGATAGTTTTCTTGATTAGCCCCAAGATGTTGCGTCGGATATTGAGGTTGGCCATACATCGGTTGTGCATACTCTTGTTGTCCACATCCACATGGAGATGGATGATGATACTGTGGTGGCATCATTGGCATTTCAAGTGAAGATGTTTCCCCTTCACAAAGAGAACTAGAGTCTTCTAATTGCCATCCTTGCGGGTGTTCTTGTGTTGGTGCTGGCATTGGAGCTACAGGAGGTTTTGGTGGTTCTTTTGGCATTTGAGTTGTTGGCATTTTTTGTGGTTGGTGAGCATCCATATCCGGTATTGGAATCCACCCGTAGGGAACGCCCATATAAGGAGGCATCATTTGCGTCATGTTTAAGTGTTGATGTATTGGTTGCGGCATGGGTTGTTGTGGCATTTGCATGGTGGGTTGTGGCATCGGCATAGGTTCAGGCATAGGTTTTGGTTGCATCGTTGGTTTTGGTGGTGCCATCGGTTCAGGCATTGGTTTTGGCTCTGGCTGGAAAGTGTAGTCCTCTTTATGCTTCTTCACGGGACGGTCGTTATTATAAGGATGATCGTTCATTTCGTTCGTTTTGGCCATTTGGTCCGGCACAAAAATTTTCATTCCTGGCACAATATAATCAGGATTTGCCAAATGCGCGTTTAATCGCTTTACTTCATCAAAAGATACACCATACTGTCTTGAAATTTTCCATAGTGTATCTCCTCTTTGCACAACATGTACGTGCAAAATACTTCCCCCTCTCATCTTTGTATCGTATGAATGAACATTTGATTTGGTCACATAATTGGTGTACATGATAAACTATGAATACAACTGCTATAGTTATGCATGAAAAGGACGGGATCTTGGTGAAGAAAATATTAGGAGAAGAACGACGACAACAAATAATTGAAACACTTAAAATGGCGAGTCAACCCGTTAAAGGAACTGATTTAGCAAATAAATCAGGTGTTAGTCGTCAAGTGATTGTAGGCGATATTACTTTACTCAAAGCGCGAAACGAACCAATTTTGGCGACTAGCCA
>JBFGKX010000031.1:0-15883 GCA_041576455.1 Paenisporosarcina sp.
TGACTAAAATGCTTTTAAAGCATGATTTCATTCAATGAGATCAAGTTGAAATGATTGCTTTAGACCAACTTGTACCCATGAACCACCATGTCCGCAAAATTGAGGCTGCGCTTGATTTCTCTTTTATTTATAAATTGGTAGAAGATATGTATTCAGAAATAGGTCGACCAAGCATTGATTTTGTTACCTTAATTAAATTTGCATTCATTCAATATACTTCTGGTATTCGCTTAGTGCGAAAGACGGTTGAAGAAGCTGATGATCTTCGACAACACGAAGATGTAAAACCCATTTATGCGAAACGCAAAGAAACAATTGAACGAGTATTCTCGGATGGAAAAGAAAAGCATGGCATGCGTTTGACAACGTTAAATGGACTTAACAAATTGTCGATGAAGGAGATGCTCACTTTCGCTGCCATGAATTTCGAAAAACTTGCCAACTGGACATGGAAAGTCCCACAAATAGTATAAATAATGCCCCCGATGAGGTCAGTCTGCGACAAAGAGAAATCGCTTCATATCCAAGAAAAAAGCAAAAAAGGTTCGGAATATGGCCATTCCAAACCCTTTTTGTCTACAATCTGAGGGCCACAAATCTGGCCCTCAGATTGTTGAGAAAATAATTTCTATCGTTTGCACACTAATGAACAAGGTGATAGATGGCTAGTTGGTTCACTTTTTCACAAATAGCCTTACATCTCACTACTTAAAAATACTACAAATCATCTTCTATTAGCCCTTTAAAAATAGGGATAAAGTAACCGACTCCTGTGGGAAAGCGAAAACGGCGAAATCCACTCAAGCAAAGGAAATCAACAAGTTTTTGTATACTTTCTTGCTCAATTGTATACAGTTATATTCATTCATTTCATTGTTTATCTTCAGTCTTAAGGCCACAAAACGTCGCTTTATTTATATTCGCTGTGGAAAAAATAAGTGAACCGTTGTTTCTTCCTTCGGAATAGAACTAATATGAATTTCTCCACCGTGTTGTGTCACAATTTCTTTGACAATCGACAAACCAAGTCCAGTTCCACCAATTTTTCGAGTTTCACTACTATCAATCCGATGGAATTTTTGAAATAATTTCGGAATCTCATCAGATGTAATGCCTATTCCATAATCTTGAATCGTGATTTTTAAACCACCTTGCTCATTGTATAAACGAATATTAATATCCCCGTTTTCAGGAGAAAACTTAATGGCATTACTTAATAAATTGACAAACACTTGAGTCATACGCTCTTCATCCGCAATTAACACCAGATTTGATGCTTTATTGTCAATTCTAATCTCGTGTTCAGTATGAGTTGATTGTTTTTGAACTACATCTAAAAGCAACGATTCAACATTTACTTCCGAATAATAATAATCAATTTTACCGCTTTCCATTCGCTGCACATCTAAAAAGTCATCTACTAAATGTGCTAATCTTTTTGATTCTGAAAAAATCATTGTGATGTATTTACTTTTTCGTTCATCTGTCAGGTCTTTACTCAATATTAATTCTGAAAACCCTAAAATACTCGATAACGGTGTTCGTAATTCATGGCTAACTGTACTAATTAACTCCGTTTTCATTTGATCAATTTCATATTCTTTTGTAATGTCTCGATTCACAAAAATCGTACTCGTTTTAATGCCTTCCGAATAGATACTTGCAGCATATAAGTCAATAATTTTGGTCCCTTTTCGTTTAAATCTATACTGAATTCTACGAATATCCTTGAAGTCTTCTTTAATCGCTTGTGCACAAAATGAAATCATTTCCTCTGGGTTCTCCGCAAACTTTTGGAAAGTTGAAATCCATTCATTATAAGTCGTCCCTTTCAAATAAGCTTTTTCCCCAGCAAGTAAATGATAAAGAGATTGATTATATTGAAGTAACTCACCCTCTTGACCTACTAAGAAAATGCCTTCTTGAATTGTATTGACGATCCCTTCATTTAACGTACGTTCATATTGATTATTTTCATATAATCGAATGCGTTCTAAAGATAAACTCACACGATTGAGAAGGCCTTTGATATCTGCAATTTCTTCAACTGTAAATGTATTTGCAATTCGCGAACAAGAAAATACCGCGATAATTTCACCATTTTCATTTGTAAGCGAATTGAACAAATCATTCACCAAAGTACCTTGAGGAGCTAGTCCTAGTTCGATCGTTCCTTCGCGAATAATTGAAAATGAGCTTTCCATTTTCAATCTCCCCATTATATGATCAAAACGTTCTTCCATAAATAGTTTTATAAATTCATCTGTAACTCCACTTGAAGAACTTTCTAGTGTTTCCACTAGCCATAAGTAACTAATATCTAAATCAAATTTTTCGTGTAAATATTCTTGTACAATTTTCACAAGTTCCTGACGATTGAGGGAAAATGTTAAACTGTGATTTAGTTGATTTAATACTTCTAAACGGTTATTTGCTCTTTCAACTTCTTTAAGTGATTTCTTAAGTAATTTTTGATTATCGCGCAACTCATTTTGTTGCATAATTAGTTCTTTATTTTGTATGAGCATATCTGTTTTATTCTCAGCGATTGTTTTCATTAATATTTTTAACGAAACATTTAATGCACCTATTTCATCTAATCTTTTTGTAGCTGGTAATTTAATTCCACCCGTTTCAGCAAAAAAGTCAGCTCCATGCTTCATTTCTTCCAACGGATTCACAATTCGGGTTAGAATTTGGAAGAATGCTAATAGTAAGATCATAAATAACAATAATGCGACGAAAATGGTCATTTCGAACAAATTTTTAGCATCATCCAAAATTTGTTTTGATATATTTTCACGTGAAAGTGTTGTTTTTTTATTAATATTATCTGCGTAAGATAAAAACCTATTTACCGAATTATTAATTCCGCTATTGGAGAGTTTTCTTAATCCCTCATAGTCATCTGCTTGAACTAATGCAATAGCATTAGGAAGTAAGGTTTTTTCATAGGTTTGCAGAAATAGATTTAATTCATTAATTAACCCTTCTTCTTCTCGCGTCAAATGATATGCATCTAACTGAGATAATGAATATTTTAACAATTTCAATTCATCATACAGTAGACCCAGTTCAAGTTTGTTTTGGAAAGCATAATAACCACGCGCTCTAAAAAATACATTATTTAACAATTCTTTGATTTGACTAATTTCAAGATCTTTCGCGATTAGTTCTTCTCTTTGTTGGGTTAACTCTTTTTGATTTTTTTCCAAGAAATAAATTGATAATGATCCTAAAAGCAATAAAGATAACCCAATAATTAAAACAAATGCTAAATATTTTTTTCGAATACTTCTTTGGATATTCATTATCTTTACCTCCCGTATGCATTCCACTCTATCTATACCATACGTGAATATCTTCATAATTTCATCTATTTTCTTAGCCAAGGTCAATCGTTAAAAAAGTTGCCTTTCGATGCACTGATTGGAATTAATTATCCTGTTGAACGCAGGTACACAAATATATCTGACTACCTTAAAATAACCAGAGTAGACATAATATCTAGTAAATTTATCGCTTGTATGTTTCTTTCCTCACCATAACTATGCTTCTATTTTGAAATGTTAATTGAAATTACCAAAGTCCACTCATTTAGTAAAACCCACCTTTACTAGTTAATGAATTAAAAAAACCCACAACTTTTAGAAGTTGTGGGTTTGCATCTTATTTTTCTCGATTTAATAACTCGATTGCTTCATTAAATTCACGTTCAATTTCCGTATTGTGTCGGAACGTAAACATGCTAACAATAGTTGCGACTAGTAGACATAAAATGAACCCTGGTACAATCTCATACATTATTCCACTTAAGTATTCGCTATTTCCCCAGATAACCACTGTGATTGCCCCAACAACCATACCTGATAAAGCACCCCAAGTAGTTAACTTTCTCCAGAAAAGAGATAATAATATGATAGGACCAAAAGCAGCCCCGAAGCCTGCCCAAGCGTAAGAAACTAAATCCAAAATTGATTTACTCTTCTCCCAAGCAATGAACATAGCGATTAATGATACTGCTAAAACCGCAATCCGTCCAAGAGTCACATATTCTTTGTCAGTTGAAGCTTTTTTTACAACAATTTTGTATAAATCTTCAATTAATGCTGAAGATGTAACGATTAATTGAGATGAAATTGTGCTCATAATTGCTGCTAAAACTGCTGCTAACATAATTCCCGCAATAAATGGATGGAATATAATTTGACCTAACGCAATAAATACCGCTTCTGGATCCGTTAATGATTCCGTTGGGTTTTGTTGGTAATAGGCAATCCCTATTAGTGCAGTAGCAAGTGCACCGATTAAACTAATTACCATCCATCCAATTCCAATTCGACGTGCTTGCTTAGTTTCTTTTACAGAACTAATCGCCATAAAACGGACGATGATATGTGGTTGGCCAAAATAACCAAGTCCCCATGCAACTGCTGAAAGAACACCTGCAACAGTAGCTCCTTGTACTAAACTTAATCGTGAAGGGTCTACGGCACGAATACTTTCTGTTGCCTCACCAATCCCTCCAACAAAGAATAGACCAATTGAAGGAACTAAAATTAGTGCTAAAAACATTATTAATCCTTGCAGGAAGTCTGTATAACTTACTGCTAAGAAGCCTCCAAATAGTGTATAGGCAATTACAACAGCAGAGACGATGACTAATCCAACATGATAGTCTAATCCAAATGAACTTTCAAAGAATACGCCGCCTGCAACCATTCCTGATGATACGTAAAACGTAAAGAATAGAAGAATAATAATTCCAGAAACGACTCTTAATAATCTTGAAGTATCTTTTAAACGGTTTTCTAAATAGCTTGGTATTGTAATCGAGTCGTTAGACACTTGAGAATATGCACGTAAACGTGGTGCAACCAATAACCAGTTCAAGTAAGCTCCAACAGTTAATCCTATCGCAATCCATGCTTCAACTAAACCTGATACATAAATTGCTCCAGGTAGTCCCATCAATAGCCAACCTGACATATCCGACGCTCCAGCACTAAGTGCCGTAACAGCGGGTCCTAATGATCTCCCACCTAACATATAATCCGTTAAATTTGATGTTCTTTTGAACGAGTAATAACCAATCAATAACATGACAGCCATATAAATGATAATCGAAATTAATTGATATCCATAATCGGACATACTAGCTCCCCCTTTTAGAATGTTATGAGTATTTCAATTTCATCATAACATGCCTATTGAAGAAGAACGAGTACATTTTCTCTGTAAGGCTCTTAGGGTCTAAAGGTTTCCTAATAATTTACAGATTTTTTCATTTCCCAGGAAATATGTCAAATTATGAAGTCGGCAATCTTTCTTTTGATTTTTCACGTAAGACATATTTCTGAATTTTCCCCGAAGCAGTCATAGGATACGAATCTGTGAACTCGAAATAACGAGGTATTTTATGGTGGGAAATTTTCCCTTTGCAATAAGCGCGAATTTCTTCCGCAGTAATCGTCAACCCATCTCTAGGAATAATCCATGCCATTAATTCTTCTCCATATTTCGGATCGGGCACGCCAACCACTTGTACATCTTGAATACCTGGATGTTGATATAAGAATTCTTCAATTTCACGTGGATAAACATTTTCTCCTCCACGAATGACCATATCTTTTATTCTTCCTGTAATTTCAATATAGCCTTCTTCATCCATTATTGCGATATCACCAGTGTGGAGCCATCCATCATGATCTATTGCTGCACGAGTTGCTTCTTCATTTTTATAGTAACCTTTCATAATTAGATAGCCTCTTGTACACAATTCTCCTGGCACTCCCGTTGGCAATTCTTCATTAGTTACAGGATCAACAATTTTCACTTCTACGTGTGGATGTGGCTTCCCAACAGTTGCTACACGTTTTTCAATTGCGTCATCTGATTTGGTTTGTGTGATGACAGGTGAAGATTCGGTTAGTCCGTAACAAATTGTTATTTCATTTGCACCCATGTCATGAATTACTTTTTTCATCACTTCAATCGGACATGGTGAACCTGCCATTATCCCTGTTCGAAGAGACGATGTATTAAATTCTTTATAGTCCGGGTGATTCAACTCAGCAATAAACATCGTTGGAACACCATGGAGTGCTGTACATTTTTCATCTTGAACAGCCTGTAGAACTCGTTTAGGTTCAAACTGTTCAACTAGTACCATCGTTGATCCATGTGTAACTGCCGCTAACGTTCCCAACACACAACCGAAACAATGGAAAAATGGAACAGGAATACATAAGCGGTCTTCAGAGGTCAACTTCATAAAGTCCCCAATGATTTGTGCATTATTCACTATGTTCATATGTGAGAGCATGACCCCTTTAGGAAACCCTGTCGTTCCAGAAGTGTATTGAATATTGATCACATCTTCATGGTGTAAAGAGTTCAATCGGTCATTAAGTTCTAAATCTGAAACTTTATCCGCATGTGCTTCAAACTCACTCCATGTATAGATTCCAGGATACTCATTTTCACTCATCACAATTACTCGTTTGAAATGAGGCAATCTTTCTGATTGGAATTCACCTTTAATGGATGTCTTTAAATTTGGGCAAATTGCATTAATAATATCTATATAAGAAGTTCCTTTAAATTCTTCGCCTAAAATTAGTGTAGTTGAATCTGATTGATCTAATAAGTATTCAAGTTCTTTTTCTTGGTAATTTGTATTTACTGTTACCAGGACTGCTCCCATCTTCCCAGTAGCAAACTGGCTTAGTAGCCATTCACGTTTGTTGTCTGACCAAATGGCCACATGTTCACCTTTTGCAATGCCCATCCCCATGAAAGCCTTTGCTAAGTGATCTGTTTCTTCATCAAATTCCTTATATGTTTTGCGAATTTGATGTTCTGGATATACATACGCTTCTGTATTTGGATAGCTTTTCGCCATTTCCTTCACTAAAGCGCCTACAGTCTGCTTTTTTAACATCATTAAAAACCCCCCTGATGAATTTCGTGAACAAGTTTATATTATCATAAGATTCAGAATAAATGAGAAATCTTATATAACTTTACTAATTGATTCCTATTTGTATTCTCCCAAAGTAATCCATTATACAAATTAATTTAATATTCGTTCTCTCATGTGCTACTATTATAAGGACACTGGTCAACTTATATTCTTCGGGGCAAGGTGAAATTCCTTACCGGCGGTGAGCAGATGGTAATCTGTAAGTCCGTGACCCGCTACTTGTACAAGTAGCGGTGGAGTTGGTGCGAATCCAACACCGACAGTATAGTCTGGATGGGAGAAGAATAGAGAGATGTTTATTTGTTATGCTTATGCAAAGCTTCTTGTGTCAAAGTCTATTTACATTTAAGCTTGCATATCCTATCAATTCGAAACTTGCTTAAACAGACTTAGGGAGACCTTAACTCAAAACGTAATGGATATGATGATAGACGGTATACTTTTTCCCCTATACATCCGAATTCACTTGCGTTGAATTACTTGGTCAATCGATATAATGGCGTAAACCTTAAAGTCTATGTTAAAAGCTAAGTAATTAATTCGAGCAGACTTCATGACTATACACAACATTTAGGTTGTGTCATGTTCACATTCGCATCAATAGCAGATAATAAATAGTCTCCTTTCTCTTAAAATCATGAGAAGAGATTGATTTTAACTATCTCTTGATGTAGAGGTTTTTTAAGTGACATGATTCTGGCACTTCTCAATTACCCTTCCCCTACCACCCATTAGCCCCAAGGTGGAAAAAACCCATATTTTAGTGTGATCTTTATATCAACGTATTTATAGTCTTTATAATTTATTTGACAATCTTTATATCAGTACGATTGTCATGAAATCGCACCATGAAATTAGGCAATACCGAAATAACGAGTCTCCGATGTTTATATCGATACTCTTTTCAATGAGGAGGTAGATTATTTGTTTACGGGTATTATTGAAGAAATAGGAACCGTTACATCCATTCAACGAAAACCACATGCCCTCGAAATGACCATACGTGCAAAGATAATTTTAGAAGATGTAAAAAGAGGCGATAGCATCTCCGTAAACGGAGTCTGTTTAACTGTATCTTCTTTTACGAAAGAAACGTTTGTTGTTGACGTTATCCCAGAAACGTACAAAACGACTACTTTAGCTGATTTATCAACTAACAGTCCGGTCAATTTAGAACGAGCTATGGCTGCAAATGGACGATTCGGTGGACACTTTGTTAGTGGACATGTCGATGGGGTTGGTGTTATTCGCTCCATCAAAAAAGAGACCAATGCCATTACCAAAAAGATTGAATTAGATGCTAAACTTATGAAATATATGATGATAAAAGGTTCTGTTGCTGTCGATGGAACATCCCTTACTGTCTTTCATGTAGGCCCAACGTCAATTTCAATTTCGTTAATTCCAACAACACAAAGCGACTCCCTTATTGGAGACAAAGGCGTTGGAGACAAAGTAAATATTGAATGTGACATGCTTGCAAAATATACCGAACGCATACAGACGTCTAAATCCACCATGTCAAAAGAGTGGCTGCAAGAACAAGGTTTTTAAGAGGAGGTTTCTTATGTTTTATACGGTAGAAGAAGCTATTGAAGCGTTAGCAAATGGACAAGCAATCATTGTGGTTGATGATGAGGACCGTGAAAACGAAGGAGACTTTATTGCTCTTGCGGAATTCGCCACACCAGAAATCATTAATTTAATGGCGACGGAAGGCAAAGGCCTCATTTGTGTACCAGTGGCCGAGGAAATTGCACAGCAACTATCATTTGGTTTAATGACTGACCAAAATACAGACCCTTATAGTACGGCTTTTACCATAAGTGTTGATCATAAAAACACCACAACTGGCATCAGTGCATTTGAACGTTCACATACCATTTTACAAATGCTTAACTCTGAAGCAACACCAACTGATTTTAAACGACCAGGACACGTATTTCCGTTAATCGCCAAAAAAGGCGGAGTTTTAAAACGAGCAGGGCATACGGAAGCGGCTGTTGACTTAGCTATGCTCGCTGGCTCACCCCCAGCAGGTGTCATTTGTGAAATTATGAATGAAGATGGAACTATGGCAAGACTCGATGACTTGAAACTTATTGCTAAACGTTTAAATATGGGAATTTTAACAATCGCTGATTTAATTGCATATAAACGAAAGCATGAAAAATTAATAACGCGTGAAGTAGAGACCACTTTGCCGACAGAGTTTGGGCATTTTAATGTGGTTGGATATTCGGAAACCTTAACCGGTAAGGAACATATCGCTCTGATTAAAGGTGAAATTTCAGAAGAAACCCCTATTTTAACTCGAGTGCATTCAGAATGTTTAACAGGTGACGTATTTGGTTCACGAAAATGTGATTGCGGTTCACAACTTCATGCTTCCCTTAAACAAATAGAAGAAGCTGGGTCAGGCATTTTACTTTATATGCGTCAAGAAGGCCGAGGCATTGGCTTAATAAACAAATTAAAAGCTTATGCACTGCAAGAACAAGGATTAGACACCGTTGAAGCTAATGAAAAACTGGGGTTTGCCGATGACTTGCGAGATTATGGCGTGGGTGCACAAATATTACGTGATTTAGGTGTTCGTCAAATGAAACTTCTGACGAATAATCCACGTAAAATTTCTGGAATAGCTGGTTATGGTCTTGAAGTAACGGAGCGTGTGTCTATTGAAATTCCTGCGCACGAAGAGAACAAATCATATATGAACACTAAAAAATCAAAACTAGGACATTTCCTAAGTGAATAGAGGAGCTTAACCATGACAACACATTTAGAAGGATATTTAATTGGATCAGATTTAAAAATCGGCATCGTTGTAGGCCGTTTTAATGAATTTATTACGAGCAAACTATTGGGCGGAGCTGAAGATGCACTAAAAAGACATGGTGTTGATGATGCCAATGTAACTATTGCTTGGGTACCAGGGGCATTTGAAATTCCACTTGTTGCAAAACAAATGGCTGCGTC
The DNA here is from genome assembly GCA_041576455.1 of Paenisporosarcina sp. GTDB lineage: Bacteria > Bacillota > Bacilli > Bacillales_A > Planococcaceae > Paenisporosarcina. The sequence continues at coordinate 9,968 of JBFGKX010000031.1, forward strand.
CAAAAAATACGATGCTGTTATTACGCTTGGAACAGTGATTCGTGGATCAACACCTCACTTTGACTATGTTTGTAACGAAGCAGCAAAAGGGGTGGCAAATGCTGGGTATCAACACAACATTCCAGTTATCTTTGGCGTCTTAACAACAGATACCATTGAACAAGCAATTGAACGTGCAGGAACAAAAGCTGGAAATAAAGGGTGGGAATCGGCAGCTTCTGCTATTGAAATGGCAAACTTAATGAAAAAATTATCATAATTCCAACCCCTGAAGCAAATTGCTTTAGGGGTTTTTACATATGTAATTCAATGGGATAAACTAATTCATGAAGGAGTGTGATGATTTGATGAAAACGCTATACCTCGTTCGGCATTGTGAAGCGACTGGACAATCTCCCGAAGCTGTCTTAACGGAAGCCGGTCACCAACAAGCTCTAGAATTGGCTTCTTTCTTTGAAGATAAAGTCATTCATCACATTTTCACAAGCACATTTATTCGAGCGCAGCATTCAATTGAACTGACAGCTTTTAAAAAAAGACTTTTACCAATTGTAGATAATCGTTTAGAAGAAAGAAAATTGAGTTCAACCGATTTACCCAATTGGCTTAAGTTACTTGAAGACACTTTTACAGATTTCGATTTGAAATTAAGCGGTGGTGAATCTAGTCGCGAAGCCACGGTTCGTGCCATCGGAGTAGTAAAAGAAGCACCGGACAATAGTGTTCTCGTTACACATGGTAATTTAATGAGTTTAATATTAAAACACTTTGACGATTCTTTCGGATTTCACGAGTGGAAGTTATTAAGCAATCCGGATGTTTATCAAATTACCATAAAGCCTGATGAGAACATGACTAAGCGAATTTGGCCACAATAAACCAACCTGTCCTTTCTACTGATAATAGAAACGGACAAGCTGGTATGTGGTTTTACTCTTTCTTTTTGGACATGATTTCACTTTATTTAGACACCATTTTTATTCCATCGTATTCCCTTCGGCAGGAATTGGCGTATTTTTTAACATCGCCGCTAAATGAATTGTGTTGTAGGCTAGCATTCTCACATGGCCTTTTGTAAAGTCATTGTCTTTACCACCCTCTATGTAAGAAGGACCTGGACCAGCTTCTCCTACCCAATACGCATCCACATTTGGCGGAATGACGAAGCCAATATGAGATAAGCCATACAAAATGGATGCAGAAGCATGCTTTCCACCATCTTCATTCCCAGTAACGACAACACCCCCTACTTTGTTATAGTATACAGCTTGTCCTTGATCATTCGTTTTACTGCTACTTGCGTATAATCGCTCAATCACTTGAGTGGCAATGCTACTTTTTTCACCGAGCCACAGAGGAGTACCAATGATCACAATATCTGAAGCCATGACTTTTTCATAAATCTTCGGCCACTCATCTCCGTTCCCCATATCTTCTTCCACACCAAAAGCGACATGATAATCAGCCACACGAATCATTTCTGATTCAACACCTTTTTCTGAGTATATGGCTTGCACTTCTTGCATTAAAGATTCTGTATTAGATACCTCGTCTGTCGTTTTTAAAGACGTATTCAAAAATATTGCACGTAAGTTCGTCACGCTACCACCCCTTTAATATAGTTACGCTCTCTATTCCCTCTTGAGCGAAAAGTACACATTGCGAATATGTGCTAAAATGACGGAAAGAAACTTAAAAAGAGGGCGGAACGTATGGAATATCAAGAAATGCTTGAACAATTTAAACATTTAATCGAAAATGAAAAATTAATCTCAGCGACAATTAGTCAACCTCGTGCAAAGTCAAACGATGTAAAGCGTGTAAAACTTAAGCCCATTGAATTAAAAGGTGTTTACCATATTCAGTTTGAATATCAGTATGAACGAATATTAAAACATGAGAATATTGAGGTATCTATGCTTTCTACGAAAATAGACCTTTTGCTTCAACAATTTCGTCAAGTTCAGGCGGAATTTCAAGAAGAAAAAGTTCATATTCAACTCTCTAAAAAGTTCAAAGTGCTGTGGAAATCAGACCGTGTCCTCTCCAAAAAAGTGGCAAATCTTTCCCATAATCGAAAGAAAAACTATTTATTGGACGAAGATACAGCCTATCCATTTTTAATTCGTTTAGGCGTTCAGACCGCGGAAGGCAAAGTCAAAAAGCAAAAACATGACAAGTTTCGTCAAATCAACCGGTTTGTTGAATTTATAGATGATGCACTGGAGTACCTTCCCAAAGACCGCCCTGTGAGAATTTTAGATTTTGGATCTGGAAAATCCTATTTAACCTTTGCCCTTTATCACTATTTGCGTATTGAAAAAGGATTTGATATTCGTGTCACTGGTCTTGATTTAAAAAAAGAGGTTATTGAAGAATGTCAACAAATTGCAGCCGATTTACACTATGAGCATTTGGAGTTTTTAGTCGGAGATATTAATGATTATAATGAAGAAACATCAGTAGACATGGTTGTTACGCTTCATGCTTGTGATGTGGCAACTGATATGGCACTTGCTCGCGCTGTGAAATGGGGCGCAAAAGTTATTTTGAGTGTACCTTGCTGTCAACACGAGTTAAACACCCAACTTGCCAGTCCAGCGTTAGACGTCATGCTACAGCATGGTCTTGTCAAAGAACGCTTCGCTGCGCTTGCAACCGATTCAATACGAGCTGAATTATTAAAGCTGGTCGGTTACGAAGCCCAATTACTCGAATTTATTGATATGGAACACACACCAAAAAACATCTTAATTCGGGCTTATTTTACAGGGAAAAAGCCCACGCAAGATGAGCATGATAAATACCGTACGTTTGTTAAGTTCTTAAATGCCAAACCTTTTTTAGAAAACGAACTGAGTGGCTATCTTTTATAAATTGTTTATCGAATTCAAATGAAAAAGACAACTCTTCTTTAGTGAGGATTGTCTCAGCTTATTGACAAAATAATATGAATCAAGATAAAAGGATAAGATTTCTTATTCATATCTTTTGCACGCTCTTGGAAAAAATGATGGTCGGCTATTTCTTTCGCTTTCCGCGGACGAAACGCTAGTCTCCTCGACTCAGCTGTCTATGATAGCGGAGCCTGTGGGGTCTAGCGTGTTCCGTTTTTTCCGCAGGAGTCTTCAGAAATAACCGGCCTTCTCTCTATATAAATGATATGAGGAGTTACGCTTACAACAGGAAACCGGTTGATTCGCCAGCATTTTCAACTACTCATGTTCATACTTTATTTTTCTTAAGATCCTCTTACGTCACCCTATAAAAATAGGAATGAAATGACCGACTCCTGTGGGACAGCGAAGATGTTGATATCCACTCGAGTAGCGCTCGAGTGAGTTCGGCGCAAGCCCACGGAAAGCGGTCATTTCATGAAAGAATCTCTATTGAAAAACATGATGGTCGGCTATTTCTTTCGCTTTCCGCGGACGAAACGCTAGTCTCCTCGACTTTGCTGTCTTTGACAGCTAAGCCTGTGGGGTCTAGCCTGTTCCGTTTTTCCGCAGGAGTCTTCAGTAATAGCCGACCTTCTTCCTACTAAAATAATATGAAGAGATTCGCTTATATAAGCCTTTTGGAAATGATACTTTAAAAATGTACATTATTGATTGAATAACTATGTACAAAATTGACGTTATTTTTCATACTTATCTTGGGTGATGAAGTATGCATATTACATTAGATGTGGAAACGGATTTTGAAATTAACAGTCTTTCAGACTTACCAAAATTCAAACTGGTTATGGAGAATTTAAAAATGAAAATTAATAAGAGTCAATTAGCAAGAGAACTAGGTGTGGATCGGAGAACGATTGAAAAGTATTTAAATGGCTTTATTCCAAAACGTAAACGTAATAAAGCTTCGAAAATAGATGAATACTATCAAATTATTTCTGCACTTTTATCCGAGGATTCCAAACAGAAATTTTATTACCGACGTGTACTTTGGCAGTATTTAAAGGATAATCATAAGCTTGATTGTTCTGCCTCTACGTTTCGGGCTTATATTGGGCGAACGCCTGAATTTAGTGCCTATTTTGAAGATGATAAACGGATTTCTTCACCTAGAGGGACAGCTCGTTTTGAAACGCCACCGGCAAAACAAGCACAATTAGATTGGAAAGAGAGTATTCCCTTTGAAACAAAAGATGGTGAAAAAATAGAAGTGAATGTCGCGGTTTTGGTTCTTTCGTACTCTCGGTTACGAACATTTCATTTGAGTCTTTCTAAATCTCAGAGTGTCTTGTTTTCTTTCCTCACTGAAACCTTTGAAGCATATGGAGGAGTGCCATGCGAGATTGTCACGGACAATATGAAGACTGTGATGGATGATGCGAGAACAGAATTTTCATCTGGTAAAGTTAATGCCAAGTTCGCTCAATTCGCAAAAGACTTTGATTTTAAGGTGAGACCATGTATTGCGGGCCGTCCCCGCACAAAAGGGAAAGTGGAAACAACGATGAAACTATTAGATGAAATTCATGCGTATCAAGGTCAGCTGACCTTAGAAGAATTACACCAATATATACAAGATTTATGTCATCGCCTTAATCACGAGATTCATCAAGGAACAGGGAAAATTCCAATCTTGGAATTCCAAAAAGAAAAGAACCTCTTACTCCAGCTACCAACTGACAAAGTAAGAGATTCCTATCGGATCAAACATACGATTGTGAAAGTGAACGCCTCCAACATGATTTCCTATAAATCGAATCAATACTCAGTACCAGCAAAGTACCAAGGAAAGAAAGTTGGGTTACACGTGTATGATGATCAATTATGGATTTATTATAACACGGAGCTCATCGCACAACACTCTATAAGTGGAGTTAAATTAAATTACAAGAAGGCACATTATCAAGAAGCATTAGGTGTTTCATTACCTCGGTACCCTAATATTGATGATCTAGCCAAACGTAATTTAACCGCAATAGGAGAGGTGTATAAACAATGACTGTACCGTCGTCGAACTATCAACAACTACAACAAAATTTAGAGTACTTAAATCTTAAGCAAATGACCTTACATTTAGATGAAGTCATCGACTTCAGTGTACAAAATCAAGTTTCAATGATTGATACACTGATTAAATTAACCAACTTTGAAATTGATGTGCGGGAACATAATATGAGGCTAGCGATGGTGAAAGTCGGAGCCTTCCCACATCGAAAAGAAATAAAAGATTTCGATTTCACGTTTCAACCAACGATTAATCAACAACAAATATTAGATTTTCTTACCCTTCGGTTTTTAGAAGGAAATGAAAATATTGTTTTCCTAGGTCCGAGTGGTGTCGGTAAAACCCATTTGGCCACTTCCATCGGGATAGCAGCAGCGAAGAAACGAACAAGCACTTATTTTATTAAGTGTCATGATTTGATACAGAACCTAAAGAAAGCACGACTTGAAAATCGATTAGAAAGCCGCTTAAAGCACTATTCGAAGTATCGGTTATTAATCATTGATGAAATCGGTTATTTACCGATTGATACCGAAGATGCGAAGCTGTTTTTCCAACTCGTTGATATGCGTTATGAAAAGAAAAGCACGATTCTAACCACTAATGTGAATTTTAACGCCTGGGGTGAGGTCTTCCAGGAACCCAAATTGGCAAATGCCATATTAGATCGTGTCTTACATCATGCGACAGTCGTTTCCATTGTAGGTGATTCCTATCGATTAAAGAATCATTTACCGAAAGAAAACTAGTGATTTTGTACATCCTTATCCAAGCGAAAGTGTACATATTAGTGTTGACATTTATAAACAAATGAAAGCGAAGGCCAAAGCAGCCCTTGATGATGAAACGAAGACGCAAATCTACGCGCAACGCAAAATTGACGTAGAAAGTGTGTTCGGTCATATCAAGGGCAATCGGTCGTTCCGGCGATTTCTACTCCGGGGCCTCGATAAA
>JBFGKX010000032.1:0-15790 GCA_041576455.1 Paenisporosarcina sp.
ACTTGTATGAAAACACCGAAACTTTATTGAATTTCGTGCAAGAACCTTATTTCACTCAAGCGACTGTTGAAAAGGAAAAAGGTATTATAGGACAAGAAATCACGATGTATGATGACCAACCAGATTGGCGCTTATATTTCGGTTCTATCGAAAATATGTATAAAGAGCATCCTGTAAAAATTGATATTGCTGGAACAATTGAATCCATTGATCAAATTACCGCAGAGCATTTATATACATGTTATGAGACGTTTTACCACCCTTCGAATATGTTGTTATTTGTAGTAGGTGCAGTAAACCCAGAGGAAATGATGAAATTTATTCGTGACAATCAAGACAATAAGGAATTTACCGCACCTCAACCGATTACTCGTTCTTTCCCGGAAGAGCAGTTAAAAGTAGCGGTTCCTAAAAACGAGTTGTATATGGATGTTCAAAAGCCTAAAGTATACGTGGGCTTAAAAGCGAAAGAAACATCCCTTCAAGGGGTCTCCATGATGAAGCACGAATTGGGCATACAATTAGCACTTGAGTTAATGTTCGGTAGGTCATCTGACTTTTATGTGAATGCATATGAAAATGGTTGGATTGATGAATCATATGCATTTGATTATACCCTTGAAAAAGGATATGGATTTGCTTTAATTGGTTCAGATACTGCGATGCCAAATGAGTTAATCGCTTCAATAAAAAAAGAATTGAAAAAAGTTGAGGAAAAATGGTCTTTTGGTCAAGCTGATTTAGATCGAGTCCGTAAGAAAAAAATCGGTTATTTCCTGCGAGCTTTAAATTCAGTTGAATTTATTGCGAATCAGTTTACCAGGTATGCCTTTAATGACATGAATTTATTTGAAGTAGTACCTGTTTTAGAACAAATGACCGTTGCCGATTTACAAGATGCGTTTACCTCGATACAAGGAGAAAATCAACAAACTGTATTTTCAATTCTACCGAAAAAAGAGCAAGCCACTTCATGAGTAAGTTTGCCTGTATTTTTGGGGCATCCGGAGAAATCGGGCAATCAATTGCATTAGAAATGGCTAAGTCAGGGTGGAGTTTATACTTACATTTTAATGACAATAAACAAGATATAGAAAAATTGAGCATACAGCTCCAAAAAAAATATGTGCACCAAGAATTTCATGTCATTCAAGCAGACCTTGGGAGTAATGATGACGTAAGAAAAGTGTTAGCACAAATTTTTGAAGTACAGGCAATTGTTTTTGCTTCTGGGCAAGCTTTGTATCAATTGCTTGAAGACACTTCCCCTCAAGAGATGGAATTTGTATGGCGATCTCATGTGCAATCACCCATGACTATTATCAGTCAATTAGCTCCGAAACTAAGAAGGTATAAAACATCGTATATCGTCTTTATTGGCTCGATTTGGGGTGAAACTGGCGCAGCTGGGGAAACAGTTTATTCGGCTGTTAAAGGTGCTCAGCATGCATTTGTAAAAGCTTACGCGAAGGAATCCGGTCCTTCAGGTGTTCGAGTCAATGCAATTGCGCCTGGATTAATTGACACAAAAATGAACCTATCTCTTGATGCCGAAGAGAAGCTTCTGATCGAAAACGACATTCCTCTTCAACAAAGTGGAAAACCGCAGGATGTTGCGAATCTTGTATCATTTATTACAAGCGGCTGTGCAGATTATATTACAGGTCAAGTTTTACGAGTAAATGGTGGATGGTACATATAAATTCTTTTTTTGCACATACTGTTTGTGAAAAGGAGGAATGGACATGGCCTTACTTGAAAACTGGCAAAAATGGACACACTTTTTGGGTGCAAATGTAATGAATGCTGAAGCTACAGGAATGTCTAAAAAAGCCATTCAATCTACAGCATACGAAATCGGTGATTACTTAGCTAAAAATGTGGATCCAAAAAATGAGCAAGAGCGTGTATTGTCTGATTTATGGTCTGTAGCATCAGAAAATGAACAACATGCTTTGGCTAACATGGTAGTTAAGTTAGTTCAGCATAAAAAAGTGCATTAAAAGAAAAGAAGGACATTGCTCCTTCTTTTCTTTTTTCCTTTTCTTACGTACATAAATCAGCTATGATAGAACCTAGAGTAGTTTGAAAGCTTCATCTATAAAAATAACTTATTTGTTAAATTTTAAAAGTAGATATTTGCTTCTTCAAAAAGTTAGGTGGAAAGGTCGTTATAAAATGCGTGAATGGTATTTTGAATATGAAATACAAATAAATCGACCAGGCTTACTCGGAGATATTGCTTCATTGCTTGGCATGCTTCGTGTAAACATCGTAACAATTAATGGCGTAGACCAAGGCAGGCGTGGGATGTTACTCCGTGCCGAAAATGATGAGCAAATTGAAAGGTTCGAATTAATTGTTTCGACAATGGAAACCATTCAAGTGACAAAGTTTAGAGAGCCGAAACTACGTGATGTATTAGCAATCAGACATGGACGATACATACAAAGAGATGTAGATGACCGTAAAACATTTCGTTTTGTTCGTGATGAATTAGGTCTACTCGTTGACTTTATGGCTGAATTATTTAAGCAAGAAGGACACAAACTAATCGGGATTCGAGGAATGCCTCGTGTAGGGAAAACTGAATCAGTTGTAGCAGCTAGTGTAAGTGCAAATAAAAAGTGGGTTTTTCTTTCTTCTACGATGATTAAACAAACTGTTCGAAACCAATTAGCTGGAGACGAATTTAGCGATAATAATATTTTTATTTTAGATGGAATCGTTACAAAACAATCAACAGATGAACGTCATTTACAATTAGTGCGTGAGATGATGCGTCTTCCCTCTATAAAAGTTGTTGAACATCCAGATATGTTCGTTCAACAGTCTGAATATACAATTGAAGACTTTGACTACATTATTGAATTACGCCATGAACCAGATGAAATAATAACGTTTGAAATGATGGAAAAAAACCAGATGATGTCAGAAAGAGGTAATTTTGATGGCTTCGGAGGTTTTAATTTTTAACAGGCAGGTGTTTTAGTTGACTGAATTAGGAACTCGTTTGAAAGAGGCGAGAACGGCAAAAGGATATAGTTTAGACGACTTACAAGAAATGACGAAAATTCAAAAACGTTATCTGGCCGGTATAGAAGAAGGCGACTATAGCATGATGCCGGGTCCGTTTTACGTTCGTGCGTTTATTAAGCAGTACGCCGATTCAGTAGGGTTAAATTCGGATGAATTGTTAGAATCCTATAAACAGGAATTACCCAATTCATCAACTGAAGAAGTGCGTCAAGCGATACCTTCTATACCATCTCGACGGAGACCAATAACGAAGTCTTCAAACCGTTTAAATGAAATTTTCCCGATGATTGTTGTAGGTTTATTTATTATTATTGGAATCGTTATTTTTTGGTTTTTCTATCAAAATTTAGCAACAAATAAAGATTCTTCAGAGCCAGCAATCGTTAATGAAGAAGAATTATTACTGGAAGAAACAGAAGTAAACGATGATACGCCAATCGTGGCTGAACCCATTGAAGAAGAACCTATTGTGGAAGAACCAGTAGAAGAGCCTACTTCAAATCAATTGATTGAAATGGGCGCAATAGAGGGCGAAACAACGAATTATTTATTATCTGGTACAGATTCGTTTATATTGAAAATGGTTTCTCGAGGAAATTCCTGGATTTCAGTTAAAGACCAATCAGGCGTTGAACAAATGACGCCAGCTAGAGAAGTGAAATCAGGCGAAACAATTACATTGAATTTAAATGATGTGCAATCAGCGCGACTTCGTGTAGGTGCTTCATCACAAATTGATGTATATGTTAACGATGAAAAAGTCGAATATGGAATTCCGACTTCAAAAAAGGTTACTCAAAATATGTTGATTCAATTTTCTAAACAGCAATAGTCATCTATATCAAGATGGCTATTTTCTTTGAATTGAAAGGAGAAAAAATATGAATATTCCTAATCAGATTACTGTTTCTCGAATTATTATGATTCCAATATTTGTTGTGATCATGCTTGTGGATTTTGGATGGAAAGAATTTGCGTTATTAGGTGTCACATTACCATTGGAGCACCTTATTGCAGCCACTATTTTTATCATTGCCTCAATAACTGACTTTTTAGATGGATATTACGCACGCAAATATAATTTAGTCACAAATATGGGCAAGTTTTTAGATCCACTTGCTGATAAACTATTAGTTTCGGCTGCACTTATTCTTTTAGTTGAACTTGGTTTTGCACCAGCTTGGGTGGTCATTATTATTATTAGTCGAGAATTTGCCGTGACGGGACTTCGTTTAATTTTGGCAGATGAAGGAGAAGTAGTAGCTGCGAAGCAACTTGGAAAAATTAAAATGTGGACCCAAATTGTGGCAATATCAGCTTTACTACTTCATAATATCATCTTTGAAATGTTCTCGATTCCTTTTGCTACCATTATGTTATATGTTTCTTTATTCTTTACGATATGGTCTGGATGGGATTATTTTTATGCAAACCGACGTGTACTTCTTGATTCAAAATAAGGACGTGATGTAGAATGAATGCTGAAATTATTGCAGTAGGTTCAGAACTATTACTCGGTCAAATCACGAACACAAATGCACGATATATATCTAGTCAATTGGCGGAACTTGGAATTAATGTGTATTATCATACGGTTGTTGGAGACAACCCAGAGCGCTTAAAACAAGCGATTGAAGTTGCGGAATCTAGAGCAGATTTACTCATTTTTTCAGGCGGGCTTGGTCCCACGAAAGATGATTTAACCAAAGAAACAATTTCAAACCATGTAAATAGCAATCTAGTAATGGATCAAGTGGCTTTAAAGTCTATAGAGGCATTCTTCCAACGAATTAATCAACCAATGACTGAAAATAATAAAAAACAAGCTCTTATTCTGAATGATAGTCAGGTTTTAGCCAATCATAACGGCATGGCCCCTGGTATGTTTTATGTGAAAGATAATCATCTTTACATATTATTACCTGGTCCTCCAAAAGAGTTGGAGCCCATGTTTCAGTATGAAGCAAAACCGTTACTTGCCAAATGGCTTAATAAGGGAGAAGTCATTACTTCTCAAGTGTTAAGATTTTACGGCATCGGAGAAGCAGAATTGGAAACACGGATTGCAGATTTATTAGAAAATCAAACTAATCCAACGATTGCTCCTTTAGCTTCTGATGGTGAAGTAACTGTACGAATAACCGCTAAAGCTAGTTCAGAAGAGAAAGCATCTCAATTGATAGCAGACACACAAGAACGTTTGCTTTCGGTAGTGGGCGATTATTTATATGGGTTCAATAATGATTCTTTAGCTTCGAGTACTACTAAACTCTTAATTGATAAACAACTAACGATTTCTGTTGCTGAAAGTTTAACTGCGGGATTATTTCAATCAGAATTAGCAGCAATATCTGGTGTAAGCCAAGTATTAGTAGGTGGTATGGTAACCTATACTGCTCAAGCGAAAGTTAAGCAATTAGGCGTGGCAGAAGAAATTATTACTAAATATGGTGTCGTTAGTTCTGAATGTGCAACAGCTATGGCAACACAGGTTAAAGCAATGTTTGACACAGACATTGGCGTAGCTTTAACAGGTGTGGCTGGGCCTGAAGAACATGATCATCAACCAGTTGGAACTGTTTGGATAGCTATTGTTCTACCTAATGATGAAGTAATTTCCCACGAACTACAATTGAGTTCCATGAGGAATACAAATCGTTTACGAGCCGTCAAAAAAACATTACATTATTTAATACAATTATTATCAGACAAGAAAACATCATAGATTTATTATAATTAGTGGTTAAAATTAAATTTTATATGCAATAATAGGCTCAAAATACTGATTTGAATCATTTTAATGGTTCAAATTTTTATTTTACACAAAAATAAACCGAATAAACGTTCGCTTTTTTCTTGTGTATTTCTCATAAACCAAGTATAGTAGAGACAGAAGTTAAATTAGTGTTTGAATTTAAAGGAGGAACCATATTGAGCGACCGTAAAGCTGCGTTAGACATGGCGTTAAAACAAATTGAGAAACAATTCGGTAAAGGTTCTATTATGAAACTTGGCGAAAAAACTGATCGTGAAGTCCTAACGACATCTAGTGGTTCACTTGCACTTGATGTAGCATTAGGAGTAGGTGGTTATCCACGTGGACGTATCATTGAAATCTATGGACCTGAGAGTTCAGGTAAAACAACTGTTGCTCTTCATGCGATTGCAGAAGCGCAAGCTGCTGGCGGTCAAGCTGCATTTATTGATGCTGAACATGCACTAGATCCAGTGTATGCACAAAAATTAGGTGTAAATATTGATGAATTATTATTATCACAACCAGACACTGGTGAACAAGCATTAGAAATTTGTGAAGCACTTGTTCGGAGTGGTGCGGTTGATATCGTAGTAATTGACTCAGTTGCTGCCTTAGTGCCTAAAGCTGAAATAGAAGGCGAAATGGGGGACTCTCACGTTGGTCTTCAAGCGCGTTTAATGTCTCAAGCATTACGAAAATTATCGGGTGCAATCAATAAATCAAAAACGACAGCAATTTTCATTAATCAAATTCGTGAAAAAGTTGGCGTAATGTTCGGTAACCCAGAAGTAACACCTGGTGGACGTGCACTTAAATTTTATAGTTCTGTAAGATTAGAAGTTCGTCGTGCGGAAGCTATTAAATCTGGTAATGATTTTATGGGGAATAAAACTAAAATAAAAGTAGTGAAAAATAAAGTAGCACCTCCATTCCGTACAGCTGAAGTAGACGTAATGTATGGGTATGGGATATCTCGCGAAGGTGAAATTGTTGATTTAGGCGTAGAAATGGATATCGTCAACAAGAGTGGTTCGTGGTATGCCTATAATGATGAGCGTTTAGGGCAAGGTCGTGAAAATGCGAAACAATTCTTAAAAGATAATCCATCTACTCGTAATGAAATTGCACAAAAAATTAGAGCAGCTTATGGAATGATGGCTACTGCTTATACAATTGCTGCACATGACGATGAAGAAGATGAAGAGTTTGATTTATTACTAGATGAAAAATAAGTTTTCAAGAGTAGTCTGCCGCAAATTTAGGCAGGCTATTTTGCTTATATAGCTCTCGTGAATCCTTGACAGAGTATTTTTACATCTATACAATTAAACTTGTATAATCTCTTAAAAGAAAACCATTTGGCAGTATTTTGGACAACCCCATATATGAGCCGACTGAACATGAAATTGAAATAGCAAGAGGAGGTGTTCAAATGACTGAAATTATCTCCGCTTTGCTTGGTCTTATCGTCGGTGCCGTTGTTAGCTATTTTTTAATTAAAAATGTGAACGATTCAAAAGTGACTGGTGCGAAGCAGTCTGCTGTTCTCATCGTAGATGAGGCGAAGCGAGAAGCGGAAGCTCTTAAAAAAGAAGCCTTGCTAGAAGCAAAAGATGAAACTCACAAATTGAGATCTGAAGCAGAGTCTGACATCCGTGAACGCCGAAGTGAACTGCAAAAACAGGAAAATCGGTACTTGCAAAGAGAAGAAAACCTTGATCGTAAGGATGATGCTCTTAACAAAAGGGAAGCGGGTCTAGAGCGTAAAGATAACGCTCTGACTGAGAGACAACAGCATATCGAGCAGATGGAAAGTAAAGTGGCTGAACTAGTTACAAAACAACAAACAGAACTTGAACGCATTTCTGCATTAACACGCGAAGAAGCAAAAGGCATTATTCTACATCAAGTGGAGAATGAATTAGCAACTGATATCGCAGTCATGACGAAAGAATCTGAAACTCGAGCAAAAGAAGAGTCTGACAAAAAAGCTCGAGAAATCTTATCATTAGCTTTACAACGTTTTGCAGCGGATCATGTAGCTGAAACGACAGTTTCTGTTGTGAATCTACCAAACGATGAAATGAAAGGCCGAATTATTGGCCGTGAGGGAAGAAACATCAGAACATTAGAGACATTGACTGGGATTGATTTAATTATCGATGATACGCCTGAAGCAGTTATCCTTTCAGGATTCGACCCAATCCGTCGTGAGACAGCACGTTTAGCACTTGAAAAGTTAGTCCAAGATGGACGAATTCACCCTGCACGTATTGAAGAAATGGTGGAAAAATCTAGACGTGAAGTTGATGAACAAATTCGTGAAATTGGTGAACAAACAACGTTTGATGTAGGAATTCATAACTTACATCCTGACTTAATTAAGATTATGGGTCGTATGCGTTACCGTACGAGTTATGGGCAAAACGTCTTAAAACATTCGAAAGAAGTTGCATTCTTAGCGGGCTTACTGGCAGCTGAACTTGGCGAAGACGTGACACTTGCTCGTCGTGCAGGCTTACTACACGATATTGGGAAAGCAATTGACCATGAAGTGGAAGGTAGTCACGTTGAAATTGGCGTGGAATTAGCTACAAAATACAAAGAACATCCAGTAGTTATTAATAGTATCGCTTCTCATCATGGCGATACAGAAGCAACGTCCGTTATTGCCGTATTGGTCGCAGCTGCAGATGCTTTATCAGCAGCTCGCCCTGGGGCTCGTAGCGAGACTTTGGAAAATTACATTCGCCGTCTAGAGAAACTAGAAGAAATTTCAGAGTCTTATGATGGCGTTGAAAAATCATTTGCGATTCAAGCAGGTCGTGAAATTCGAATAATGGTAAAACCAGAGCAAATCGATGATATAACCTCTCATCGTTTAGCACGAGATATTCGGAAACGAATTGAAGAAGAACTGGATTACCCAGGCCATATTAAAGTAACGGTTATTCGTGAAACACGTGCCGTTGAATACGCTAAATAAGAAAAAAAGGCTTCAATTTGAAGCCTTTTTTTCTGTTCAGCACAAAGTGATGCTTTATGAGACGACTTCATCGTTCAAATATGTTTGAAGGCGTTCATTTAACATAAAGCTAGCCTAACTAGAATCACCGGATTAAATGACATGTAATTGGAGAAAAATAAAGTATTCATATCCATTACAAAAAGAAAGAAGGAACAAATATGAAAATATTATTTATTGGAGATATTGTGGGATCGATTGGCCGCGATGCAGTGGAAAATTATTTGCCGAGATTGAGAAGGAAGTATGCAGTTGATGTAATTATCGCAAATGGAGAAAATGCGGCTGCTGGACGAGGCATTACAAAGAAAATATTTCAAGACTTGCTTTATATGGGTGTAGATGTTGTAACCATGGGAAATCATACATGGGACCAAAAAGAAATTTTTGATTTTATTGATGATACTGACTATTTAATTCGCCCGGCAAATTTTTCGGAAGATGCACCAGGTAAAGGAATGACCACCATTACTAAAAATGGTCATACCTTATCCGTCATCAATTTACATGGCAGAACATTTTTACCGCCACACGATGATCCCTTCAAAAAAGCAACAGAGCTTGTAAAAGAAGCGAAACAAGTTTCTCCTCTAATTTTTGTTGATTTTCATGCAGAAGCTACGAGCGAGAAAATTGCGATGGGATGGCATTTAGATGGGGAAGTTTCGACAGTGGTGGGAACACATACACATGTTCAAACAGCAGACGCCCGCATTCTCCCAAATGGCACAGGCTACATTACGGACGTTGGTATGACAGGTCCATATGATGGAGTACTTGGAATGAAAAAAGAAGATGTTTTATATCGATTCCAAACAAATATGCCTACACGTTTTGAAGTGCCAAAGACAGGTCGAGCCGTATTAAGCGCAATCTTTGTGGAGCTAGACAATCAAACAGGAAAAACCATTTCATTTGAACGGATTTATATAAATGAAGATACGCCTTTTAAAGGATAACTTCTTCTATCTTCCCATCAACTTGCATACAGTGACTTAAGGACATAATAATCGTCCAACGGTCAGCAAGGACAAGGAGGAATCATAGTGGAATCATTAAAAGTATCTTCAAGATCTAATCCAAACTCAGTGGCAGGTGCATTAGTTGCAGTTATCCGTGAAAAAGGGTATGCGGAAATGCAAGCGGTAGGGGCAGGAGCACTAAACCAAGCGGTAAAAGCGGTGGCAATTGCACGTGGCTTTGTGGCACCGAGTGGAACCGATTTAATTTGTTCACCGGCATTCACGGATATTGTCATTTCTGGTGAAGACCGTACAGCTATTAAACTGCTAGTAGAAAAAAGAACGCGTGGATAAACAGACAAACCCAATCTAAAGTAGATTGGGTTTTTTCTTATTTGATCAACTTTTGATCAGCATCTTTGTAGTTATTATTACGTCGAAAGTCTGATATTTTTTAAAAAAAGCACTTAATACATAGTGATTAACGGAATTAAATGATAAACTAGTGTAGGAAAAATAGAGGTAATTACCTGATGGTTAAGGAGTTGTTTGCAATGTTACATCAGCTTTCATGGAAAGTCGGTGGGCAACAAGGAGAAGGGATTGAAAGTACAGGAGAGATTTTCTCGATGGCGATGAATCGCTTAGGGTATTTCTTATATGGCTATCGTCACTTTTCATCACGTATTAAAGGTGGACATACAAATAATAAAATCTGCGTTCGAACGACGGAAGTTCGTACAATTCCAGATGATTTAGATATTTTAGTTGCGTTTGACCAAGAAACCATTGATGTGAATTATAAAGAATTAACGGCTACAAGCGTCATTCTTGCAGACGCAAAATTCGGCCCAATTCACCCAGTTGATTGTGTTGCCACAATGTATGCTGTACCGTTTACAGAAATTGCTTCAGAACTTGGAACATCATTAATGAAAAATATGGTTGCTATAGGGGCTACTTCTGCATTATTAAACCTAGATAAAACTGTATTCCAAAGCGTTGTGGATGAAATTTTTGGGCGTAAAGGCGATGCAATCGTCGAAAAAAATATGCAAGCGATCCAACAAGGATACGAAGTCATGGCTCAACATTTGGGCAATCGAATCGGTGAATGGGAGCTTGAACAAGCAGATGGGAAACGTCGTTTATTTATGATTGGCAACGATGCAATCGCGCTTGGAGCACTCGCTGCAGGCGTAAGATTTATGGCAGCCTATCCAATAACCCCTGCAACAGAGATTATGGAATATATGATTAAAAAGTTACCTACATTTGGCGGTACAGTGATTCAAACAGAAGATGAAATTGCTGCAGCAACAATGGCAATTGGTGCTAACTATGGTGGTGTTCGTTCATTTACGGCTTCTGCTGGTCCAGGCTTATCATTAATGATGGAAGCGATTGGTTTGTCGGGCATGACAGAGCAACCACTCGTAATTGTCGATACTCAGCGAGGGGGTCCGTCTACCGGACTGCCGACTAAGCAAGAACAATCCGATTTAATGCAAATGATATACGGAACTCACGGCGAAATTCCAAAAGTAGTCATTGCACCAAGCACTGGAACAGAGGCATTTTTCGATACGATTGAAGCCTTCAACATAGCAGAAGAATTGCAATTGCCAGTTATTGTCTTATCAGATCTTCAATTATCGTTAGGGAAACAAACAGTAGAGCCATTTGACTATAGCCAGATTGCTTTACGAAGAGGTCGACTTCAAGAAGAAGAGAATTTACCATTATCTGATGACAAATCTTACTTTAAACGCTACGAAGTCACTGAAGATGGTGTATCACCACGAGTGCTTCCAGGGATGAAAAACGCAATTCACCATGTAACAGGGGTCGAGCATGATGAAACTGGAAAACCATCTGAAGCTTCTAAAAATCGTCAACAACAAATGGATAAGCGGATGCGTAAATTGCAACATGTGAATTTCCCAAATCCAATCTATGTAAATGCTCCCCATGAAGAAGCGGATGTATTAGTAGTAGGCTTTAATTCAACCAGAGGTGTATTAGAAGAAATTCAAGAAAATCTAAATGCTCAAGGTATTCGTACAAATCATGCACATATCCGCTTAATTCACCCATTCCCGAGTGAGCAAGTATATCCGCTTGTTGCTAGTGCGAGGAAAGTCTTGGTAGTTGAAAATAATGCAACAGGTCAACTAGCCAATATTTTAAAAATGAATATTGGCGCACATGACAAGATTATCAACGTTTTAAAATATGATGGTACACCTTTTTTACCAAGAGAATTAACAAATCGTGTGAAGGAGTTGCTAACAGATGGTAACATTTAAGGATTTTCGAAATAATGTCAAACCAAATTGGTGCCCAGGCTGTGGTGACTTTTCTGTACAAGCAGCCATTCAACGTGCAGCGGCGAATGTAGGGATCGAACCTACTGATTTAGCTGTTATTTCGGGAATCGGTTGTTCTGGTCGGGTTTCAGGATATATTCATTCATATGGGTTTCATGGCATCCATGGACGAGCACTTCCCATTGCACAAGGTTTAAAAATGGCCAATCGAGATCTACATGTTATCGCCTCGGGTGGGGATGGAGATGGCTTTGCTATTGGGATGGGTCATACAATTCATGCAATCCGTCGGAACATAGATATCACGTATATTGTCATGGACAATCAAATTTACGGCTTAACAAAGGGTCAGACATCTCCGCGATCTGCTGAAGGATTTAAAACAAAATCGACACCAGGTGGAGCAATTGAACCTTCTTTAGCACCACTTGAAATGGCATTGACTGCAGGTGCTTCATTTGTGGCACAAGGTTTCTCATCTGACTTAAAAGAACTTACCAGTATTATTGAAGCTGGTATCAATCATAAAGGTTTTTCGTTTATTAATGTCTTTAGCCCGTGTGTTACGTATAACAAAGTAAATACGTATGATTGGTTTAAAGAACGCATCACAAAACTTGCTACAGTAGAAGGATACGATTCAACAAATCGTGGACAAGCTATGAGTACTTTAATGGAACATGAGAGTTTAGTGACAGGCATCATCTATCAAAATAAAGAACAACAATCTTATCAAGACCTTGTGAAGGGATATGCGCAAACGCCATTATCGACGAAACAGTTAATGATGAGTAATCAACAATTTGATGAACTTGTAAAAGAATTTATGTAAGAATTGAACTGCCGGCGAAAATCGGCAGTTTTTTTGTCGAAACAACGACAATTTAAGCGGGTGCCTTGTAGGAATGCCCAACGGTTCAGTATAATGATAGAATGAGGTTTTCGTCTATTGTTTATCACAAGATGAAGGGAGTATTCGCATGAATGAAGAACAACGTTTACATAATTCTCAAGTGAAAGAGTCTAAGCCAAAAACCGAAAAAGATTATAGTCAATATTTCCAATCTGTTTATGTACCACCTTCGTTAAAAGAGGCGAAGAAACGTGGGAAAGAAGATATTGCGTATCATAAAGATTTTGAAATTGAAGCAGATTTTTTAGGAATGGGGAAAGAGCGAAAGTTCTTTATTCGAACATTTGGTTGTCAAATGAATGAACATGATACAGAAGTAATCGCAGGTATTTTTTTGCAGCTCGGGTATAGTCCAACAGAAAATGTTCAAGAAGCCAATGTGATTTTACTAAACACATGTGCCATTCGAGAGAATGCTGAAAATAAGGTATTTGGAGAACTAGGACATTATAAAAAAATCAAACGTGATAATCCAGATGTCTTAATTGGCGTTTGTGGGTGTATGTCTCAAGAGGAATCAGTTGTTAATAAGATCTTAAAAACTTATAATCAAGTCGACATGATTTTTGGTACGCATAATATTCACCGATTACCCCACATTTTACATGAAGCATACTTGTCAAAAGAGATGGTCATCGAAGTGTGGTCTAAAGAAGGAGATGTTATTGAAAGTTTACCAAAAGTTCGTCGGGGTGATATTAAAGCATGGGTCAACATAATGTATGGATGCGATAAGTTTTGTACGTATTGTATTGTGCCATATACGAGAGGGAAAGAACGAAGCCGCAGACCTGAAGATATCATTCAAGAAATCAGACAGCTAGCAGCACAAGGATATAAAGAAGTCACATTGCTTGGTCAAAATGTTAATGCCTATGGGAAAGATTTTGAAGACCGCACATATCGTTTAGGCGATTTAATGAATGACCTTCGTCAAATTGATCTCCCAAGAATTCGATTTACAACCAGTCATCCTCGTGATTTTGATGAATATTTAATTGAAGTTCTCTCAAAACGTGGGAATTTGGTGGAACATATACATCTCCCTGTTCAATCAGGTTCATCAAGTATGCTAAAACTAATGGCTCGAAAATATACTCGAGAACAATACTTAGAATTAGTTCGTAAAATTAGAGGTGCATTACCTGATGTTGCATTAACGACCGATATCATTGTAGGTTTCCCAAATGAAACGGATGAGCAATTTGAAGAAACCATGTCTTTATATGAAGAAGTTGGATTCGAACATGCCTATACGTACATTTATTCACCACGCGAAGGTACACCAGCTGCAAAAATGGCAGACAACGTACCGATGGAAGTCAAAAAACAACGATTACAACGCCTTAATCATCTAGTGAATACACTATCTGCTAAAGCAATGAGTGCCTATGAGGGGAAAATTGTTGAAGTTTTAGTTGAAGGTGAAAGTAAGAAAAATCCAGAAGTATTTGCGGGATATACACGAACTAGTAAGCTCGTAAATTTTGCTGGTACAAATGAGATGATTGGTAAACTAGCACTTGTAAAAATTACAAATACAAAAACATGGTCACTTGAAGGCGAATTAATAGAAGTCTTAAGTAATCAAGAAGTGGGTGTCTTATGACAACGAAATATACAAAAGATGATATAATTGCAAAAGCAAGAGAGATTGCTGAAATGATTGCACATACTGAAGAAGTCGATTTCTTTAAGCGAGCGGAAGCACAAATAAATGAAAATCAAAAAATTCGCGAAAAAATAGCTAGTCTAAAGAGTCTTCAAAAACAAGCCGTAAACTTTCAACATTACGGAAAAGAAAAAGCATTATCTTTAATTGAAGGTAAAATCGAGAAAATTGAAGAAGAAATTGATGAAATTCCAATTGTTCAAGAGTTTAAACAATCGCAAGGGGATGTCAATAACTTATTACAATTGGTCGCAAATACAATTGCGAATAAAGTGACCAACGAAATTATTGAATCAACTGAGGGCGATTTACTTCGAGGTGAAACAGGTTCAAGAGTACAAAATAGTAAGCCTGGTAGCTGTTCATAAAAATACAATAAAGAGGCTGGGACAAAACCCACTTCAAAATTAAAAGCAGTACCAATTTTACAATGAGTAAAATTGGTACTGCTTTATTTTTATGTTTCCTTCGTAGCCGTTGTTCTGCGTTACGGCGGACGCTTTCCTGGGGCACGGGTCGAGCCTGTAGTCTCTCCCACGTGCTTGTCCCCCTAGGAGTCGCCGCCTTCACTCCAAACAACTAATATTTCTTCTATAGCAAGTAAATCTCTACATAAATTCAGGCAACAAAAAAGGACATCTTCTGCTAGAATTTAAGTATCCTACTACCCAATCACTTTTTCAGCTTGTAAAATTGAGGACCTGAAGAAAGGTAGTTTTCGTATGGTGTGGCTAGCCCAAGGGGATGAGCCAAGTTACCGCACGATTAACCGTTTCCGTATACACCCAGATATGAAAGAACTACTTCGACAATGTTTTGTACAAATCCGTTATCAGTTGGTTGAAGAAAAATGGATCAATCACGAAGCGATTTTTATAGACGGTACAAAGATTGAGGCGAATGCCAATAAATTCACGTTTGTCTGGAAAAAATCAGTAGAAAGACATCACGCTACCCTCATAGAAAATCGAATAAACTATACGACGAGTTACTTGAACATCAAATCATCCCTGAAATAAAACGCAAAAAGAGAAATTGCGCTGTGCAATTTCTCTTTTTGCGTAAACTGAAACTAATTATGTCCCAGCCTC
>JBFGKX010000033.1:0-15542 GCA_041576455.1 Paenisporosarcina sp.
GCTAAAAAAATATGGGCATTTGCGTAATTAATGTTATGAGGATGGGATACAGCTTGAGTTTTAAGGGTACGATTTCTAGAGGATTAAGACCTATATGACTGACTTAAAGCTTAATTTATGCACAGTTTGTTATTTTTAATGACCAGAAATATTCTAAAGTACCTATCATTAGCCTAAAGCCTTCTCCAATTAGTAATTCCATTAAACCAAGTTGGAGTAATCCTAGAGCAGATTGAGCAGTTACTTGACTTGCATACCAGGTCAGTTTGGCTCAAGATATTATCATGTATAGTTGAAGCCTTTTTGACTATGAGTTAAATGCTTGAACAATCCCGATTCCAAGTAAGCTCAGAGCAGGTATCCATATATATTTATCAATAATTGGGGCATTGAAATATTCGTCAAAACGGATGAAAAATAACATCATGTATGCGAACCCACTTTAGATAAAAGTAAATGCCATTAATGAAACGAGGATAGTAAGTGTGAATATGAGAATTAAAAAAACTTTGTACTCTCCAATTTTTTGGGAGTATATACTTTGGTGATTAAAGTACTAAGAATAACGTTCAGCATTGATAAAGCTATTCCTGTCATAACCACAGATAGGCTTATATTAATAGGTTCTTCCATGAATTATTTTTCCACTTGTACAATAATTTCAAATCATCCGATCCTCTTTTTACTTTTCTTTAAGAAATAAAGTGCTACACTTTTTCCATTACTATCGGAGGACACAATTGAAATTCAACGCCGTTTATCACATGAATTGCATTCTGTTGTAAATAATTCACATATTCTTCGCTAAATTTGCTCCGAATTACATGGTATGCATGTTTGATTAAAAATGGACGTTTAGATAAGTTATGTGCATCGGATGCAATAAAATGGACTAGTTGATGCTGACATAGTTTTAATGTGAATTTTTGCAAATTTTTACCTCGTGCTCCTGAAACACTACCAGCAGTCACTTGAACAAGTGCACCTTTGTGAACCAAATCTACTAACTTTTTTGGATGACGACGTATTTCCGCATTCATCTCAGCATGTGCAATAACAGGAATGTAGCCTTTTAACTGTAAGTCATAAAAAATTGATTCCGTAAATTGAGGAATCTGATGATTAGGCAGTTCCACTAAGATATATTTATGACTGTTTGCAAGCGTCAGCGTATCAGTTCCCAACTCTGCAATTAGTTCTCCATGAAGACGCACTTCCATACCTGGATAGATTCTCACCGGAATATCGTTTAGGTGCATGTACGTATTTAATTTCTGAACTTGGTTATTAATTTCAGTTACCTTTTGAAAATACATACCGTTTCGATGATGTGGTGTAGCAACTATATGTGTAACACCATTGTCAACTGCATTTTGAATTAAAGCAATCGCCTCTAATTCTGAAGTGGGCCCATCGTCTAGACCTGGTAATATGTGATTATGCAAATCGACAAGCACAAGGTTCACTCCTTAATTGTAATAAGTATTCAACGTGATTGACCCTTTTGATTTATTTAAAATCGATCCAATTAATGGAGCCTTAACCTTTTTTAACTGTTCGATGGAATTAAGAGATTGTTCAACTCTAGAAGACTCTGCACTCACTACATAGATACATACGTCAACATTAGCAGAAACATGTAATGTGTCAGCAACTAGTAACGGGGGAGTATCTACAATAATGATATCAAATTGATTCTTCAATTCATTTAAGAGTTGCGTGAATTTATCAGAAGATAATAATTCAGTTGGATTTGGCGGAACGGGTCCAGCACTAATAAAAGATAGATTTGGCACAGCTGTTTGCTGCAAGATATCATTTAAAGGAACAACACCATCTAAGTAAGAAGTCATACCTACCCGCTTTGGTAATTGAAAAATCTTCCGTCCAGTTCCTCTACGTAAGTCAGCATCCACAAAAACGGTTCTCTTTTGATCCATGGCAAACACAATACTTAAGTTTGCACTTACAAAAGATTTCCCATCGCCCTTTTCTGCACTCGTGACTAGAAGTGTTTTGGCCTCTTGCTTCGATAATAAATACAATAAGTTGGCTCGAATAGAACGAAAAATTTCTGTCATAAGATCAAAAGAAGCTAGTTCATGTATAAGCTTTCCTTCTCCCATAGGAATCGTCCCAATCACAGGAATTCCCAGTGCTTTTTCTGCTTTTTCGGTGGAATCTACAGTGGGGAAAAACATTTCCTGAATTAAGACAAAAATATAACTAATTAAAAAACTCACAATAGCAGAAATAACAAAAAAGAAAGTAGCGGCTGGTTTAACAGATTTTGTGTCGTTTACTACAGTAGCTTGACTTAATATATGAACATTTTCCAAGTTCATGAGTGTCTTAATCTCTTCTTGAAAAGTGACGGCCACTGTATTTGCTAATGCTACTGCTTTTATCGCTGTTTTTTCTTCTGCTATAATCGATAAGATTTGAGAATTGGCACTTGATTCAATTTTGACCTTTTGATTCAACTCGTCTTTTTTATATGTTTCATTTAACGCACTATTGACTTTATTTAATATTAAGTTACTTTTCACTAAAGATTTGTATGTTTCAATAAGGCGTAAATTTGCTTCAATTTCTCCGCTCGATACGGTATTCGTACTCGTAAAATTAACCAGCATTTCCGTTCGAGCTTCGAATTTGGGTGGAATAACAAAACTTACACTGCCTCCAATGATGGTGATATAAAAAGTGATCAGTAAGATAATTTTCTTTTTCTTTTTAAATAAATTGATAAAATCACGAATCTCCATCGTCCTGTTCATGAAAGTTAATAAGCCCCCTTTCCTTTCCAAATGGCCACAATCGTCCCTATCAGAATTAACACGTCTAACTGAAATGAACAATTCTCTACATAATACAAATCATGCTCAATTTTATCGCCATGGCGGCTATCTGCTCGCCCATTAATTTGTGCCCATCCCGTAATTCCAGGTTTCACCAACAGGCGCTTCATTTGTTTTTCGTTATAATGAGCTGTAATTTCTGGAATTTCAGGTCTAGGTCCAATTAAGCTCATTTCCCCTTTCAATACATTGAAGAGTTGAGGTAATTCATCAATACTCGTTTTTCTTATAATTGTTCCTATTTTTGTAACATCTGAATCGCCTGGTGATTTGAAGACAAAATCATCAGGTACACCGTCAATCCATTCTGAAGTACTATGACTAAATTTAGATTGATATTTCTGCATTGATCGAAACTTAATGATTTGAAAAGGTTGATTGAATAGACCCGTTCTGATTTGGGAAAACAATATTGGTCTTCCTGAAAAGACGAGTAAGAGAAGTGAGATCACTGGATAAAGTGGGAGTAAGAGAAGAAGAATTATTAATGAAATAATTAGATCGAAACAACGTTTACCAAATCGCTCATAGTACTTAATTTCTCTTAGTACTGTGATGAATGAACGAAATTTTTCCAGACTCTGTCCTCCTTTTAAGAATTTTCACTCTCAGGTAATCTTGCATTTAAAAGAATTTAACAGTCTAATCATTATATTCCTGCACCCCCTAGTTACAGAACAAGCAATTTTGCAACAAAAAAAGACACCATTCGAAAAAATCGAATGGTGTCTTAGATAATGAGGTTATTCCAGATACATCATGAATGTAAATGGAGACGGCGGGAATCGAACCCGCGTCCAGAAACTCCAACACTTAAGCTTCTACGCGTGTATCTTGCCTATTAAATTTCGCGCAGCATTATGCCGACAAGCGGGCGTCTTGTGCGCTAACTTGGAAATCTCTTCTCGTCGACTCAAGTCGCACCGACGATCGTATCCCACTAAGAGTGAGCTCGTACATGACCACATGGGCGATGGTCAAGACAAGCAACATCGTCAGCTTACGCTGCGAATGCTAAGTTTTGGTTTTTGCCAGTTATTATAAAATGCCGTTGATACGGAGCCGAGCCCTCCGACGCGCAACTTAAGCTCAGACCATCCCTGTCGAATCCGTAACGTCCCCGTAAGGTATCGTTCGGGTGAACTACATGTACTGCTGGCAAAGTTGTAACTCTATTATAAGACAAAACAGGTCAAACTTCAAGTCCTATTACTCTTGGTTTCGAGATTTGAAGGCACGTTCGATATCACGCTTTGCTTCTTTTTTCTTTAAATCATCGCGTTTATCGTAATTTTTTTTCCCTTTCCCCATCCCAATCAACACTTTGGCAAAGCCATCTTTTAAATACATTTTGATAGGAATGATAGAGAAACCGTCTTGTTTCGATAGCCCGATTAATTCGTTAATTTGTTTTTTATGTAACAACAACTTTCGGGAACGTAATGGTTCATGATTAAAACGATTGCCTTGTTCATATGGACTTACATGCATATTCGAAATCCATGCTTCATTGTTGCGAATACGAACAAAAGCATCTTTTAACTGAACTTTTCCATTTCGAACGGATTTAATTTCAGTTCCTTGAAGCACAATGCCAGCTTCAATTGTTTCTTCAATAAAGTAATCGTGATTGGCTTTTTTATTTTGCGCAACCACTTTCCCATCACCTTTTGGCATCTGACTACACCTCGCTGTTTAGAAAAGAGCGGCATTATACCGCTCTTTTCACTTACTTTTTCTTACGTTTACGGCCTTGCTGTTTCTTGGCAATACCTTCGTAAAATTTTTTCTTCTGTTTTACTTCTTTTTTCTGACCAGGTTTAGAAGAATTTTCAGTTGAACGTCTACCTGAACCTTCTTTACGTTTAGCTTGAATGACTTTTGGTGCTTCTTTACGAGTTCGTTGGAACGATTTATTCATACCCACAATTTCAAAGTCAATCGCAGACTCTTCTGGCTTAACAGATGTAACACGGACAGTTACTTCATCCCCAATGCGGAACTGCTTTCCTGCACGTTCGCCTATCATCATCATTTGACGATCATCAAAACGGTAATAGTCATCTGTCATATTACTTACATGCACAAGTCCTTCAATTGTATTCTGAAGTTCTATAAACATTCCAAAGTTCGTGACAGAACTGACAATTCCATCAAACTCTTCACCAATTTTGTCTGCCATAAATTGCGCTTTCTTTAAAGAATCTGTATCTCGTTCCGCATCAACTGCGCGACGTTCACGTCCAGACGTATGGTCGGCAATTTCATCCATAACAGCCTCCCAATGGGCTACTGTTGGTTTGGATACATCTCCGTTAATTAAGTAAGTACGTATTAATCGATGTACGATCAAATCTGGATACCTACGAATTGGCGATGTGAAATGCGTATAAAATTCTGTCGATAAACCAAAATGACCTAAACTTTCCGCATAATATTTTGCCTGTTGCATCGAGCGTAACATCATCGTTGATATAACTGGCTCTTCTGGCATTCCTTCAATTGACTCCACAATTTCTTGCAAGGCACGAGGATGGATATCATTCCCAGAACCTTTTACGACAATACCGAAGTTCGTAATAAATTCGAAGAATCGTTGTAACTTGTCAGGTTTAGGATCTTCGTGAATACGATAAATGAACGGTACTTCCATCCAGTGGAAATGTTCAGCGACCGTTTCGTTAGCTGCTAACATAAACTCTTCGATTAATCGTTCAGCGACCGTTCGTTCACGAATAACTACATCACTTGGCCAACCTTCTTTGTCCACCAATACTTTAGACTCTTTAAAGTCAAAATCAATAGCTCCTCGATCTGCACGTTTCTTGCGTAAAATTTCTGCAAGCTCCGCCATCAGTTCAAACATTGGGACTAAATCACGATAACGTTCTATTACCGCGGCATCTTTTTCATCAATAATTTTATAAACATCTGTATAAGTCATTCGCTCTTTTGTTTTAATAACACTTTGGAAAATTTCATGCGCGATGACTTTCCCGCTTCCGTCAATTATCATTTCACAAGATAATGTTAAACGATCCACTTGCGGATTTAACGAACAAATTCCATTAGATAAACGATGTGGTAACATCGGAATCACACGATCAGTTAAATACACACTGGTAGCGCGATCATATGCTTCCAAGTCCATCTCTGAACCTTCTGTCACGTAATGACTGACATCTGCAATATGTACACCTAATTTATAAGTTCCATCTGCATTTTTGGTTACAGTAACCGCATCATCTAAATCTTTCGCGTCAGCACCATCAATTGTAACAATTACTTCATTACGAAGATCTCTTCGACCTTCAATATCAGATTCCACAATTTGCTCTGGCACTGCATTGGCATGATCTATAACGGCTTGGGGGAAGTCGATTTCTATCCCGTGTTTATGAATGATGGAAAGAATGTCCACGCCTGGATCATTTTTATGTCCAAGTATTTGAGTAACCATTCCGGTTGCAGATTTACGACCTTCTGGCCATCCGGTAATCTCGACTACTACTTTATGGCCATCAATCGCACCTAATGTATCTTCTTTTGCGATGAATATATCCATAGATATTTTTTTATCATCAGGAAGCACGAAGCCAAAGCCTTTATTATCCTGGAATTGACCAACTACTTTTGAAATGCCACGTTCTGCAATTTTTGTAATAGATCCTTCACGACGATCGCCTGAGCTTGCACTTGAAACACGCACAAGAACTATATCTCCGTTCATTGCCCCGTTCACTTCAGTTGGTGGAATGAAAATATCATCCATCCCTTCTTCAGTTGGCGCAACAAATCCAAATCCTCTGGCATGTCCAATAAATTTCCCTCTTAATAAATTCATCCGTTCTGGAACACCATATCGATTCGATTTTGAACGTATTACGTAGCCCTTTTCTTCTAACCTGACTAACGTCTTCACTAATTCTTTAAATTCATCTGCATCTTCAAATCCAAATTGACTTTCAATTTCTTGGACAGTCAGTGGTTTGTATTCATCTTCACGCATGAAATCAAGTAAACGTTGTTGTAAATTATGTTCCATCTTTCATCCCTCCTTTTTACAGCGTGTGCGAGTGGAGCGTTTTTTACACCTGCCACTCTAGTGACTGTAAAAATTCTAAAATATCTTCATGTAATTGTTCTTTTTCTTTGCCAAGTGTGATGACATGACCAGATTTTTCATACCATTTAATTTGTTTCTCAAACGACTCAGCCTCATCAATAATAATATTAGCTGAATTTACGTCAATAACCTCATCTTGCCTACCTTGTACAACCAAAAGTGGTGCGTACACATGATCTACATGATCACGAACGTCATATACAAGACGACGTAAATCAGGAAGTGACTCCATCGAACTGTTTTGAAGCGCTTCTATTTCTTTTTCGATAAGAGATGACTCTTTTCCTTCATAACGCTTATAATCTCTTGCATATTTTAGTACGCCTTCATACATAAGATCTGTTGTTCTCATGGTCATCGGTGCACACATGGTCACAATTCCCTTTACAGGAACGGTATACCCTAATTTTAATGAAAAGACACCACCTAATGATAATCCTGCAACAGCAATTTCATCATATCCAGCTGTTTTTAATCGATCATAACCTTGGAGGACGTCTTTCCACCAATCAGCAGGACCGGTATGTATTAATTCTTCTGGTGGTACTCCATGCCCTTTATAATGAGGAGCAAGCGATGTATACCCATTTTTCTCTAAAAAACGGCCTAGCATCCGCACATCTGACGAGTTCCCCGTAAATCCATGTAACAATAATACGGCTCTTTTACCCGCTTCAAAAAAGAACGGTTTGGGTTGCGCGATTCGCATTCAAAAACCTCCATCTATAAGAAAACGCCTAACCAATTCAGTCGGTCAGGCGGTTCGTATGTGTTGATTATAATTTTGTTACGGCAATTGCCAAAATAAAAAATAATACCGCCAATACAATCGTTACGCGGTGCAATACAAGATCAATTCCTCTTGCTTTTTGCTTCCCGAAAAGTTGCTCAGCTCCGCCAGAGATGGCACCTGATAAACCTGCACTTTTCCCTGATTGTAACAACACAACAACGATTAATGCTAGCGAAACGATGACTAGTAAAGTCAATAACAACGCATGCATTTGTTCCACCTCCCGATCAGAAACATCACAACAAGTCCTATTTTACCAAATAATTCAGGGAAGTACAATAAGCTGTTATAAATACCTTGTGAATCATCTGATAATTTGAAGAACTAAAATCCAACGACACACTTAGAATATTGACCTAATAAATCCGTTAGACCGTGTCTATCATTGTCGTATAAAAAAACGTACACGGCTATGAATCCGTGTACGTTTGCCTTCATTTATTTCTTTAAATTGTAAAAAGTTTTTAATCCTAAATATTTAGCCGTATCATACAATTGATCTTCAATACGAAGTAATTGATTGTATTTTGCAACTCGATCAGAACGTGAAGGGGCACCTGTTTTGATTTGTCCAGCATTTGTAGCAACTGCAATATCTGCAATCGTCGCATCTTCAGATTCACCTGAGCGATGAGAAATGACAGTCGTATATCCTGCACGTTTTGCCATTTCAATGGCATCAAATGTTTCTGTTAATGTACCAATTTGATTCACTTTAATAAGGATTGAGTTGCCTACGCCTTCTTCAATTCCTTTAGAAAGTTTCGTTGTGTTAGTAACGAATAAGTCGTCCCCTACAAGTTGAACACGGTCACCGATGCGTTCTGTTAATAATTTATGCCCCGCCCAGTCGTTTTCATCTAGTCCATCTTCAATTGAAATAATTGGGTACTTATCGCAAAGTTCTTCATACCAATTCACCATTTCTTCAGATGACTTAACGATTCCTTCACCTTCTAAATGGTATTTGCCGTCTTCTTTATTGAAGAATTCAGAAGAAGCAACATCCATTGCTAACAAAATTTGTTCACCTGGTTTGTATCCTGCTTTTTCAATTGCTGTCAAAATAGTTGTGATGGCTTCTTCATTTGAACCTAAGTTTGGTGCAAATCCACCTTCATCACCAACAGCTGTGTTTAAACCTTTTTCTTTCAATACCGCTTTCAAGCTATGGAAGATTTCAGCCCCCATGCGAAGAGCATGACGGAAAGATTCTGCGCCAACAGGCATTACCATAAATTCTTGAATATCAACATTGTTATCGGCATGAGCCCCACCATTTAAAATGTTCATCATTGGAACTGGTAATTGTTTTGCATTGAATCCACCTAGGTAGTTGTAAAGAGGTACTTCTAAATAGTCTGCTGCTGCATGCGCAACGGCCATAGAAACTCCCAATATTGCATTGGCACCTAATTTACTTTTATTTTCTGTCCCATCTAATTCAATCATCGCTTGATCAATTGAAACTTGATCTAACACAGAATAGTTTTCTTCTAGTTCTGCTGCAATAATGTCATTTACGTTTTCAACCGCTTTTAAGACACCTTTACCAAGGTAACGGCTATTGTCTCCATCACGTAACTCTACAGCTTCATGTTCACCAGTAGAAGCCCCAGATGGTACAATCGCACGACCAAAAGCTCCGCTTTCTGTAAATACCTCGACTTCAATAGTTGGATTTCCTCGAGAGTCTAAAACTTCACGAGCTTGTATTTGAGTAATAATTGGCATATTTAAATCTCCTCATCTTTTATTAATGTCTTACCGGTCATTTCTGTTGGTTGTTTAATTCCTAGTAAGTGTAACATGGTAGGCGCTAAATCCGCTAAAATGCCATCATCACGCAGTGTAATACCATCCTTAGTGACAATAATTGGAACTGGATTTGTTGTATGAGCGGTCATCGGGTTGCCCGCCATTGTAACAACTTCATCTGAATTGCCATGATCCGCAGTAATGATTGCTGATCCACCTTTATTCAAAATTGCATCTACAATGCGACCTAAACACTCATCAACCACTTCAATTGCTTTAATGGTCGGTTCTAACATGCCACTATGACCTACCATATCGGGATTTGCAAAATTGAGGATTATGCCATCGAATCGATTGGAATCGATTGCCTCAAGTAGCGCATCCGTCACTTCATAAGCACTCATCTCCGGTTGCAAATCATAAGTAGCTACTTTTGGTGAATTAATTAAAATTCGTTCCTCACCAGGGAAGGGCTCTTCTCGTCCACCACTCATAAAGAAGGTTACATGTGGATATTTTTCCGTCTCAGCAATACGTAATTGAGTTTTTCCATTTTTAGAAAGGATTTCGCCCACAGTATTTACCAAGTCAGCATTTTCATATGCAATAGAAGCTAAAACTTCGTCGTTGTATGAAGTAAATGTAACAAATTTTAAATCAATGGGATGTTTAGCGCTGCGACTAAATGACGTTTCACATGCCGGGTTTGTAATGACGGAAGATAATTGAATTGCTCGATCAGGCCTAAAATTAAAGAAGATAACAGCATCTTGTGAATCAATCGTTGCAACTGGTTGTCCATTTTCTTCGATAACAAACGGCACAACAAACTCATCTACAATTTCTTTTTTATAAGAAGCATTTACTCCAGCAAGAGCTGAAGTAGCTAATTCTCCAACACCATCCACTAAGACCCGGTATGATTTTTCTACCCGATCCCACCGACGATCTCGATCCATCGCATAATAACGACCACTAATCGTCGCAAACTTGCCTACACCCATTTCAGACATTTGACGTTCCGTTTCTTCGATATAAGAAATGGCTGTTTTGGGACCAACATCTCGTCCATCTAAAAACCCATGAACAAATACGTCTTCAACACCATGAGTTTTCGCAAGTGTTAACAAAGCAAATAAATGCTCGTAGTGAGAATGAACGCCACCATCTGACAATAAACCCAGTAAATGAAGTTTTGAACCATTTGCTTTAACATGTGCAATTGCTTCTAAAAAGGCCGCATTTTGATAGAAATCAGCATCAACTATGGATTTATTGATTCTTGTTAAGTTTTGATATACAACACGTCCAGCACCGATGTTAAGATGCCCTACTTCTGAATTCCCCATTTGCCCTTCGGGTAGACCAACGGCATTCCCACAGGCAACCAATGAACTATGAGCGTATTGATGCCAATAGCGATCAAAGTTAGGTTTTTTTGCTTGCTCAACTGCATTGCCAAATACTTCATTTCGAAGAGCAAACCCATCCAAGATAATCATCGCAACAGGTGATTTAGACATTGGCACCCGCCTCCAGTAATTTTAAAAATGAAGAGGCCTGTAAACTTGCACCACCCACAAGTGCACCATCAATATGTTCCATCAATAATAATTCTTGTATGTTTTCTGGCTTAACAGAACCGCCATACTGAATTCGAACAGCATGTGCAATTTCTTTGCCAAATAACGATTCGACTTTCATGCGTATTGCTTGGCACACTTCATTGGCATTTTCAGATGTAGCCGTTTTACCAGTCCCAATCGCCCAAATTGGTTCATACGCGATAATGGTTTGTTTCACTTGTGACCCACTCAAGTTCTCCAATGCTTTTTCTATTTGCATTTCAACTTTAGAAGATGTATTTCCTGCTTCTCGCTCTTCCAGCGTTTCTCCGACACAAACAATTGGCGTCAATGAGTGGGCAAATGCTGCATGAATTTTTTTATTAACCGCTTCATCTGTTTCATGATAATATTCACGACGTTCAGAATGCCCTAGGATAACATACTCAACGCCTATATCAGCTAATTGCACAGGACTGACTTCACCCGTAAAAGCTCCTTCTGATTCGAAATGCATGGTTTGCGCGCCAACATGCACATTGGAATTAGAAAGTTCTTGAGTTAGTTGCTCAAGAAATAATGAAGGTGCACAAATAACAGTATCAACCTTTTCAGAATCTGGTGCTAAACCTTTAACTTCTTCAGCAAATTGTTTCGCTTCAGTCAATGTTTTATACATTTTCCAATTCCCCGCAATTATGGGTTTTCGCATATCAATTCCTCCTTAGTTTTGATCGTTTAACGCGACTACGCCAGGTAGGTCTTTTCCTTCCATAAATTCAAGAGATGCGCCACCACCAGTTGAAATATGATCCATTTTATCCGCTACCTCAAACTTTTCAACGGCAGCAGCAGAATCACCGCCACCGATTACTGTATACGCTTCTGAGGTTGCCATAGCGTTTGCAATCCCTTTTGTACCT
The DNA here is from genome assembly GCA_041576455.1 of Paenisporosarcina sp. Lineage (GTDB taxonomy): Bacteria > Bacillota > Bacilli > Bacillales_A > Planococcaceae > Paenisporosarcina. The sequence goes on from JBFGKX010000033.1 coordinate 12,027, forward strand.
TCTGCAAAGGTCGGCATTTCGAAAACGCCCATTGGCCCATTCCAAATGACTAATTTTGAATTTGCAATAATTTCTGCATATTGCGATGTTGTCTTTGGACCAATATCTAGACTCATCCATTCAGCAGGAATTGCATCAATGTCGACTATTTTTGTGTCAGCTTGTTTTGAAAACTCACTTGCAACGACAGCATCAATTGGCAAATATAGATTTACACCTTGATTTTTTGCTTTTTCAATAAATGAATTAGCTAAGTCAATTTTGTCTTCTTCCAACAATGATTGGCCAATTTCATAACCCTGTGCTTTCAAAAATGTATAGGATAAACCACCACCAATAATTAGATTATCTACTTTATCTAATAAATGGTTGATGACACCAATTTTATCTTTCACTTTAGCTCCACCAATAATAGCTGTAAAAGGACGCTCAGGTTCTGATAGAGCTTTGCCTAAAACGTCTAACTCTTTTTCCATCAGCAATCCTGATACGGCAGGAATGTATTTGGCAATTCCTTCTGTTGAAGCATGCGCTCGATGTGCAGCCCCAAAAGCATCGTTTACAAATAGGTCTGCATGATTAGCAAATTTCTTTGCCAATTCAGCATCATTTTTCTCTTCCCCTTCATGGAATCGAACATTTTCAAGTAAAACAATGTCTCCTTCTTCCATTCCAGCAATTGCTTGTTCAACCGATTTTCCGATTGACTCGTTTAATTTTTGAACAGGTTTATGTAATAGCTCACTTAAGTGCTCACCTACTGCAGTTAAGCGTAATTCTTCCTTAATTTCTCCCTTGGGTCTCCCCATATGACTGGCTAAAATTACTTTTGCACCTTTGTCAATTAGGTGATGAATGGTCGGAAGTGCTGCACGTATGCGAGTATCGTCTGTAATTTTCCCATCTGCCATTGGCACGTTAAAATCTACACGGCAAAATACGCGTTTACCAGCTAAATCTACTTGTTGCATTGTCTGTTTTTGTTTCATGAAGAATCTCCTCCTTCAGTACTTAAAAAAATAAGGAACGGAGGGTACCTCCGTTCCTTTTACCCAACTCTATTATAGAGGTTGTCGTGAATATTCGCTATTATTTGCTAATGACTTATAAACCTTTGTTATACATGTGTAACGCAAGGTCAATACAACGTGTTGAGTAGCCTGTTTCATTATCATACCAAGATAATACTTTAACCATGTTTTTCTCAAGAACCATTGTTGATAAACCATCTACTGTAGACGATGCTGCATTCCCGTTATAGTCCCGAGATACAAGTGGTAATTCGTTATATTCCAAGAAACCTTTTAATTCATTTTCAGCTGCAGATTTAAACACTGCGTTTACTTCTTCAATTGTTACATCTTTTTCAAGTTCTGCCACTAGATCAACAAGTGACACGTTTGGTGTCGGTACACGAACAGCCATTCCATCTAATTTCCCTTTTAATTCAGGAAGAACTAGTGATACTGCAGCTGCAGCACCAGTAGATGTTGGAATCATTGACTCTGCTGCTGCACGAGCTCGACGATAATCTTCATGTGGTAAATCAAGAATACGCTGATCATTAGTATAAGAATGAATAGTTGTCATCATCCCACGTTTAATGCCGAAGTTTTCATGAAGTACTTTTGCTACTGGCGCTAAACTATTTGTTGTACAAGAAGCATTCGAAACTACGTGATCGACTTCTTCGTTATATGATTCGTGGTTAACACCCATAACGAATGTTGGCATACCGCTTTTACCAGGTGAAGAAACGATTACTTTTTTAGCTCCTGCTTTAATATGTTGTCCAGCAGATTCGTTATCACGGAAAATACCCGTTGATTCAACAACGATGTCAATTTCAAGTTCTTTCCAAGGTAATACAGAAGGATCTTTTTCTGCATATACACGAACTTTATTGCCATTTACAATTAAGTATTCGCCTTCAGAACTAACTTCTGCATCAAACACACCGTGAACTGAATCATATTTAAGTAAATGTGCTAACATCGCTGCATCTGTTAAATCATTAATTGCTACAACTTCTACTTCCTTACGTTGCAAAGCTTCTCTAAATACTACGCGTCCAATACGTCCAAATCCGTTAATCGCTATTTTTAAAGTCATGTTTATTCCTCCTAGTTTGGTCTTACATTAGTTGAGTTAATATTGATGCTGCACCTTCGTCAGTAATTAATACCGTTTGAGGAGGTGCATGTTTTAAATAAGAAAGCATGGCAGAAGCCTTTGAGGATCCACCTGCGACAGCTATTAAATGTTGCACTTGATTAAGCTGTTTTAATTGAATTCCTACTGTTCGAATACGATGAACGGCTTTTCCTTGTTCATTAAAGTAGTAACCAAACGCCTCTCCCACAGCTTGCTTCTCAGAGATGGTCTCTAATTCTGCTTGCATGGAATTACGACGATTAGCCATTTCTTTCGCATTGCCAATCCCGTGTATCACAATATTTGTTTGATCGTATAAATCCATCATTTCTTTAATAACTGGTTCTTTAATCATGGTTTTATAAGCAGTTTCACTTAAATGATCCGGTAAATATAATGTGCGAGAAGTTCCATTTGCTTGTAAAGCAAACGCAGAAGCGATGTGATTTGCTTGCAATTCCACATTTTCGCCAATCCCACCTCGTGCTGCAACAAAAAGTAAATTCTTTGATTTGATGTGTACAGATAAGTGATTGGTGATAGCGGCTATTGTACTTCCACCCGTCACAGCGACAATTTGTTGATCTTTTGTTAATAGTTCAAGTTGCTTAGCTGCTTCCTGGCCAATTAGTGATTTGGCTTGACGGTCAATTTCACAGTCTCCAGGCACGATAATGACTTTAGCTAATCGAAAAGCTTCTTGAAGTTGCTCTTCCATCGCACTTAACCCTGACCATTCGTGAACTAAATTTTTTAAACTATCTAAAACATTATTACCTTCTTGCGTAATTTCCATTCCATTTGCAAACACATGAATTAAACCTTGTGCACGTAAAATGTCTAACTCTCTTCTCGTTTCGCGTTCCGATGCATGGACAATTTCACTTAAAGCTCTGCGGCCAATTCCTGTAGATAATTGAATGGTCATTAATAATCGATATCTTTTTTGGAGAAGCGCCGTCATTTCCGGTAACAATTTCTGTTGTGCGCCGAGTAATTGATCCATTGCATTCTCCTTTTAAATAACGTTTGGACACTTTCCGTCCCACTCATTATATTTATGTCCCACTTATATTGTTAATATACTCTTTTCTAACTGAAAGAGCAACTAATAAAGTTTTCATAATATAAGTAAAAGAAAGTCTATACAACTTTTCGTAATTGAAACCCTATCGTTTCAATTTAATGGTTAAAGATTTAAACAATAACACTCTTCACTATTAACAAAAATAATTTCAGGATCTCCTCTTCTATCTCTTTGTACCCTTATTTTGATAAGAACTAACAAAAAAACCACAACTTATACAGTTATGGTTTTCAAGCTTGTCTTGCCTATTAAATTTTGAAAGACTTACAACGTAA